>JAHZES010000030.1:3699-15099 GCA_019421725.1 Clostridiales bacterium
TTCCGCCAATGTAGATTTTTATTCCGGCCTGGTTTACGAAATGCTCGGGATCCCCAGCGACCTTTACACCCCGCTGTTCGCGGTTGCGCGCATGGCAGGGTGGTGCGCGCACCGGATAGAGGAAACCGTTAGCGGCGGCAGGATCATCCGCCCGGCATACAAATCCGTCAGTGCCAGAAAGGTCTACGTTCCGTTGGACGAACGTTGAGCTTTCAAAAAGTCTGCAGGGGAGAGAACGCTTTGACAACCAAGGATGCAGTTTTGGAGCAGTTGATTAAAAGCGGCGGTAATCATCTTTCCGGTGCTAAGCTTGCGCAGGAGCTTTGCCTGAGCAGAACGGCGGTCTGGAAGGCGATCGAAGAGCTTCGCCGCGACGGATATCAGATTTCTGCCGTTACTAACCGCGGATATACGCTGATAGAGCAGGGAGACCGCTTGTCGCTTCCGGCCATTCGTTCTTTTCTGCGGAGAAAGGCAATAGCGGAGCAGATCCGTTTGTATCCTTCGCTTGTTTCCACTAACCAGACGGCCAAGCAGCTTGCGCTGGAAGGGGCTCCGTCTGGAACGATTGTTCTTGCCGATGAGCAGACCGGAGGCAGGGGTCGCCGCGGGCGCAGCTTTTTTTCACCGTCCGGAACCGGCGTTTATTTTACGGTGATTTTCCGCTCCGAGCTTGCTGCGGATCGCGCTGTGATGATTACAACGGCGGCATCCGTTGCAGCTGCGCGCGCTATCGATAAAGTGACCGGCGGCGAACCGCATGCACAAATCAAGTGGATCAACGATATTTATCTTGGAGGAAAAAAGATCTGCGGTATTTTAACCGATGCAGTTGCCAATATGGAAAACGGTTCCTTTGAATATATTGTTGTCGGGATCGGAATCAATACCAATAACAAAACCGAGGATTTTCCGGAGGAATTTCGGGACCGCGCCGGTTCGCTGTTCAGCGTAACAGGAAAGAAATATGACCGCAACCGCATGGCCGCCGCCTTAGCGGACGAAATCGCCGATATTCTTCCCCATTTTTCTTCGGGAGAATATTTAAAGGAATATCGTTCCCGGTCCTGCGTGCTTGGCCATTCCATTCTGATTTTCGGCGCCGGGCACGACGGAACCCCGGCGACGGCGGTCGATATTGATGAACACGGCTATCTTTTGGCCAGAGGCCGGCAGGGAGAACTGTATACGTTGAATTCCGGAGAAATTACCATTCGGGCACATTGACCCGTCGCAGCCACTCAAAACGGCTTCGGATTATATTATCCAATAAATGGGACAATTATTTTTTTAATTAATTTGAAAAATAGCTTGACAAACAGCCGCCGGATGAATATAATATTAAATGTTCGCTGCAGGAAAAGCGGCGGCTCAAAATGTCGAGGCGTGGCTCAGTTTGGTAGAGCGCTGCGTTCGGGACGCAGAGGCCGTGTGTTCGAATCACATCGCCTCGACCATAGATCCACCGTAGTTTTATCAAAATTACGGTGGATTTTTTATGTTGTTTTTGCTTGATACAGTATCGATGATATTAAAGTAAGAAAAAACTTGTGAGGTGAGGTATGCAGCTTCGAGAATATAGAACTTCTGACTGTGAGCACTTAGCGGAACTGTTTTACCAAACTGTTCACACTGTGAATTCACAGGACTATACAGGAGAGCAGATAGACGTTTGGGCAACGGGTAAAGTGAATTTGCAGGAGTGGGATAGATCTTTTCGGGAGCATAGAACGATCGTCGCGATAGAAAATGGCGTCATCGTTGGCTTTGGGGATATGGACGGTACAGGCTGTCTGGACAGATTATACGTTCATAAAGACTATCAGGGCAGAGGCATTGCATCTGCAATTTGCAATGAATTGGAGCACCATGCCGATTCGGCGTGTATTACGACACACGCCTCCGTTACGGCAAAGCCCTTTTTCCTGAACCGGGGGTATAGGGTAATCAAAGAACAGGAAGTTATCAGGCAAGGAATTTCTCTGAAAAATTATGTGATGGAAAAGCAGGCAGATTGACCGGGGAGACATTTCCACAGTCCTTTGTAAAAACCGTCTGGTACGCTGCATTAACACGACGGTATCATGGGCTGCAGACCGGAAGAGAAAGGAGCAGCCAGAAATGAAGAATATAATGGATGGGGCGAAATAATGTCTATTTATGTTTTACCCGAGGAATTCAGAAAAGGATACGGGCGCGCTTTATTTGCCTATGTATCCGATCGGCTGAGAGAAAACGGTTATTCCAACATTTATTTGTGGGTACTGGAAGAAAACCGGAGAGCGCGATGGTTTTATGAGAAAATGGGGTTTTGGGCAAGCGGAGACCGCATTGTTCAGAATATCGGCGGGAAGGATTGCGCGGAAATCAGATATGTAAATAAGAGGTAAATGCTTTTTGCATCTGTGGATGCGACGATTCTGGGTATTCATAGAGTAGGGTAAGTGACAAAAAAGCCACATCATTTCGGCACATTGAAGTGCCGGTTGATGTGGCTTTTTTTGCGGTTCGGCCGCTTTTACAATGTGTGATAATAGGGACAAATACTTTCGTAATGGCCGTCTTTCATTCGAAAGCCGCCGGGAATAGTGCCAAGGGGCTGAAACCCGAGCCATTCGTATAAATGACGCGCATGAATGTTGGTAGCAACAACCGCATTGAACTGCAGAATACCGAAGCCGTGCAGCTTTGCCTGCTGCAGGCAGTCCAAAACAAGCTTTTCCCCAATATGGCAGCCGCGGAAAGAAGAATCTACCGCGTAGCTTGCGTTGCAGATATGCCCGCACCGTCCGACATTGTTCGGATGCAAAATGTAGAGCCCGCAGACAGTTCCGCTGCTCGGGTCTTCGGCGACGGCCGTATAGGTTTGTCCTGTGAAAAAGGCTTCTCCCGTTTCGGCGTCCAGCAATTCCTCCAGAGGAAATGCGATCCCTTCCTCCACAACCTGATTCCAGATAGCGATCATTGCGGGTAAATCTTCTTTTTTGAATGGACGGACAATAACTTCCTTTTTAATACCTCCTGAAAATCGTTTATTTACAAGCGTTCCAATTCAGCCTGCCACAGGGCCGCGGAGGCATCGCTTGGCATGCGCCAGTCGGAGCGCGGAGAAAGTGTAACAGAGCCGACCTTAGGACCGTCCGGAAGGCAGGAACGTTTGAATTGCTGTGCAAAAAAACGGCGATAAAAGGTCTTCATCCACCCGAGAATGGTCGCCTTATCATAAATTCCCTGAAAAGCATGCGCCGCCAGACGAAGAATTTTTCCCGGTGTAAAGCCGAAGCGCACAACATAATATAAAAAGAAATCATGCAGTTCATACGGCCCTACAATATTTTCTGTCTGTTGAGAGATAACGCCGTCCTTTGGCGGCAGAAGCTCCGGGCTGACCGGAGTCGCAAGAATATCAAGCAATACGGAGGAAAGAGCCTCGTCCTGCGCGGCAACATAAGCCACCAGATGACGTACCAGCGTTTTTGGGACGGATGCGTTAACGCCGTACATGGACATGTGATCGCCGTTGTAGGTTGCCCAGCCAAGAGCAAGCTCAGAAAGATCTCCGGTTCCGATGACAAGCCCACCGCTTTGGTTGGCAAGATCCATCAATACCTGTGTGCGCTCGCGTGCCTGTGCGTTTTCATAGGTGACGTCCAGCGTGGTCTCGTCGTGGCCAATGTCCCGCAGATGCACATAGACAGCGTCAGCGATCGGAACCTCGCGGAAACTGCAGCCGATGGCTTCTGCAAGAAGCTGCGCATTGCTTCGAGTACGTGCGGTCGTACCAAAACACGGCATCGTGACAGCAAGAATGCCGCTTCGGTCCAGCCCCAGGCTATCGAACGCACGGGTCATTACCAACAGAGCCAATGTGGAATCCAACCCGCCGGAAAGGCCGACTACTGCCGATTTTGCGTGTGTGTGGCGCAGTCTTGCCCGCAGCCCAGCCGCCTGCATGTTCAGAATTTCCTCGCAGCGGCGTTTCAGGTCGTTGGTGTCGGACGGCACAAAGGGGTGCGGGTCGACGCCACGGTGCAGTGCAAGCGTTTCCGTTTGCAGTGCAAAGCTGACCGTGCGCATTTTGCCGCTTTGCGGGAACGTAGTCATACGTCGCCGTTCGGCCTGCAGCCGCTGCAGATCGAGGTCGGCAAAAACAATTCCAGGAACAAAAGGTTTGGAACGAGCCAGCAAGGTTCCGTTTTCCGCGATCAGATTATCGCCGGAAAACACCATATCTGTGCTGGATTCGCCTTCTCCGGCATCGCAGTAGACGTAAGCGCTGACGGTGCGTGCCGATTGCCCGGTTACCAGAGCGTACCGGTAATCGTTTTTGCCGATCACTTCGTCGCTGGCGGAAGGATTGGCAATTACCGTTGCCCCAGCGGCGCAGAGCTTACCGGAGGGCGGCTCCGGAACCCAAAGGTCTTCGCAGATTTCAATGCCCAGAACAAATTCCGGCATGTTGCTGCACGCAAACAGCAGGTCAACACCGAACGGAACGGTTTCTCCGTTCAGTATAATTTCCGCACCGGATATACCCGGTGCAAAATGCCGGTATTCATAGAATTCTCCGTAATTTGGAATGTTCGTTTTTGGAACGGCGCCCAGCACCCGTCCGTGCAGCAGAACAGCAGCGCAGTTAAAGCGCTGTGTTCCGTACTCTAACGGCAGACCGACAACGAGCACTGCGTCAAGAGATTCCGTTTGTTCGCAGAGCGAACGCAGCGCCATTTCGCAGCCGCGCTGCAGGGTTTGCTGAGCAAACAGGTCGCCGCAGGTGTAGCCGGTCAGGCACAGCTCCGGAAAAACGACCAGTTTCGCGCCGTTAGCGGCGCTTTGCCTGGCGAGCTCGGCCACAGCGTCGGCGTTCAGTGTGCAGTTTGCTGTTTGAATCTGCGGTGTGGCCGCCGCTGCCCTTAAAAAACCATCCTTCATCGGGACATCATCCTTTGTTTTGAAAGTAAGGTTAGTATATCATTTTTTTTAAGATAAAACAATCTGATTTCTGCATGGACATGGCAAATCAGGAAGATTTGCTTTTCTGTTGAAGTCCGCCGGATATCGGTGAAGCAAAACCGGAGGATCCGGGAAAATTTCAATAAAAAATCCGTCGAATCTTCTCGTTGACAAACCGCAGTGCGTACCTTACAATCAAATAAATCAATCAAAGGGAAGGGGTTTGTCAGATGTCAAATCAAGTCATTCCGGGCTGTGGCGTTCACCACATAGCGCTCGGTGTCAGCGATATGGAGCGTTCGCTGAAGTTTTATGAACAACTCGGTTTTTCTCTGGTGCGGCAGTGGAAATCAGGAGAAACCACCATTGCAATGGTGGATGTTGGCGATGGGACCTGCCTCGAAATTTTTTCCGGATGCACAGGGGAGGCTCCGACAGACAGAACCTGCGGTGCATATTTTCACCTCGCGCTTTCTGTGCAGGATGCAGCCGCTGCATACCGGCTTGCGCTGCAGGCGGGTGCTGCTCCCAAAAAGGAACCGACATCGGTCACGCTGGCTTCACAGCCGCCGCTGCCTGCGGTCATAGCCTTTGTCTATGGCCCCGACGGCGAACAGATTGAATTTTTTCAGGTGCGGGAATCGTTTGAGTAAGGAGAATCGGTCATGCTGATGGTGCGTGATAAAAGCTTTTATAAATCGCTGCTCCTGATTGCGCTTCCGGCGGCGTTCCAAAGCTTAATTTCGTTTGGAGTCAACATGACGGACACCGTCATGGTTGGCGCACTGGGTGAAGAGGCGCTGAGCGCCGTTTCGCTCGGTAATCAGGTGAGCGTTTTCATGATGATCAAGGGAGTTTCCGCGGGCACTGCGGTAATGATCAGTCAATATTGGGGCAAAAAAGATATGTCGCGCATCAAAAATATTTTTGCCATCGGGTTTCAGGCAAGCTTTGGTATTGCGCTGCTGTTTTTTGCCGGCGCCTTCTTTTTCCCAAAAGCGCTGATGTCCGTTCTTACCGATAATCGGGCGCTGATCAACCGTGCACCGGAATATCTGACTACCGTGGCGTTTTCTTATCTGCTGTACGCCGTTACCGAGAACTTTATCGTTATGCTGCGCAATGTGGAAATCGTACGCATTTCACTTGTTATTTCAGGCTGTTCCTTTGTTATGAACCTGATCGGTAATTACGTGTTGATTTTTGGAAAGCTTGGCTTTCCGGCCATGGGCATTCGTGGCGCCGCCGTTTCTACAGTGATCACGCGGGCCTGCGAGCTGCTGGTCGTGGTAGTGTATCTTGCTTTTTTTGACAAAAAGCTTCGTCTTCGGCCGCTGGACCTGCTGCGCGGGAAAAAAGAAATGTGGGTTGATTACATCAAATACGGTGTGCCCATGATGGCGGCGGATGTGCTGTGGGGAATGGTGAATACCGGGAAGCAGATGATCATGGGGCGGCTTGGAACAGATGCCGTTGCGGCAAACAGCATTGCGGATGTGGTGCTTCAGCTTGCAATGAAGTTTGTCACCGGCTTGGCGTCGGCTTCAGGTGTGCTCGTCGGAAAAAGCGTCGGTGCAAAGCGTTACGATCTGACGCGGCAGTATTCCAAAACGATTCAGGTGATTTTTTTCTTTCTCGGAATCGGTGCTGCGCTGTTGACGTATTTTATCCGCGATTTTGCGATCTCGTTTTACAATGTGTCTGATTCCGTCAAAGAGCTGGCGCGGCAATATTTGTTTTTCGGTGCGCTTACCATCTGGGGAACCGGTTATGCGGCCGGCAGCTTTCAGGGGATTAACCGCGGAGCGGGAGACGTTAATTTTGTGCTGAACGTAAATCTCATCTGCGGCTGGCTGATCGTGATCCCTCTTTGCGCGCTGGGTGCGTTTGTGTGGCATGTTCCCGCTCCGGTCGTGTTTTTCTTTACGCGAATCGATCAGATCCTTAAGGTCTTTATCGCGTTCTTCCGTCTTCGTTCGGACCGTTGGATTCGCAACGTAACCAGAGATTCGCCGGCGGAAAGCGGCTGAATGCCTGCCGTGCTGTCGGCTTGCAGCAGGGGCTTGACAAAACTGAAAAAGATGCATATAATAAACACACAGTTGAACATTTCCATCTGTAAAGGCTTTGACGGGAATAAGATACAGTGCGGTTGTGTGAAGAGAGCCGGTTGGTGTAAACCGGAGACGCTGCCTGTATGAATAGCTCATCCCCGAGCCGCGTGCCTGAACGCTTTAGGGTGCGCCGTGTGACTGCGTTATCGGTCTGGCCTTGCTGGAGGTCTGAGGGCTGTTTTTGACAGCTGAATTAGGGTGGTACCGCGTGGAATGATCCTCGCCCCTGTTTGTAAGAATAGGAGCGGGTTTTTTTTATTTTCAGCAGCCTGCTCCACACCGAAGTGCACCCGGGGTGCAGAAGAAAGGCAGTGTTTGTTATGAACTCTTCGTACAAAAAGTATCGTCCGTTTGTTCCTGTCAAAATGGCGGAACGCAAGTGGCCTGACAATGCGATCACCAAAGCGCCGGATTGGTGTTCCGTCGATCTGCGTGACGGCAATCAGGCGCTGGTAACGCCGATGAATCTGGAAGAAAAGCTGAATTTTTTCCGGACGTTGGTTCAGATCGGCTTTAAAGAAATTGAAATTGGCTTTCCGTCCGCTTCCGAAACGGAATATGAAATCTGCCGTACGCTGATCGAGCAGAATCTTGTGCCGGACGATGTTTGGCTGCAAGTGCTTGTTCAGGCGCGCCCGCATTTGATCAAAAAGACGTTTGAAGCAGTTCGTGGGGCAAAAAACGTTATTATTCATTTTTACAATTCCACTTCGACCCTTCAGCGCAAGGTCGTTTTCAAAAAGGATATGGCCGGCATTATTGATATTGCCGTAGAGGGCGCGCGCCTGGTGCGGGAGCTGACAGAGGAAGCCGCCGGCTGCGGAACGAATTTTCGGTATGAATATTCGCCGGAGAGCTTTTCCGGTACGGAAATGGATAATGCTGTTGAAATTTGTGCCCGCGTAATGGAAACACTGGGGAGCACACCGGAAAATCCGGTGATTTTAAATCTGCCGAATACGGTGGAAATGTGTACACCGAATACCTACGCAGATCAGATCGAATACTTTATTTCTCATCTTCCGAACAGAGAGAGCGCTATTATCAGTGTACATCCGCACAACGACCGGGGAACCGGCGTGGCCTGCGCAGAGCTTTCAATGCTTGCGGGTGCGCAGCGTGTGGAAGGTACGCTGTTTGGCAACGGTGAGCGCACCGGTAATCTGGACATTGTTACCACAGCGCTCAATATGTACACGCAAGGTGTCGATCCCAAACTGGACTTCAGCCATATTGACAAGATTCGGGAGGTCTATGAGTCTTCGACAAAAATGCAGGTGCATGAGCGCCAGCCCTATGCGGGCAAGCTGGCCTTCACGGCTTTTTCCGGTTCGCATCAGGACGCCATCAACAAAGGGTATCATTATATGGAAGAGCACAATTCGGAATATTGGGAGGTTCCCTATCTTCCGATCGATCCGGCGGACGTTGGCCGCGAATATGAGCCTGTTATTCGGATCAACAGCCAGTCCGGCAAAGGCGGCGCTGCATTTGTCATGCAGAATCACTTCGGTTTTGCCATGCCGAAGGAAATGCATCCGGAATTTGGTGCAATTGTTAAGGCGGAATGTGACCGCACCGGCAAAGAGCTTAGCGCGGACGAGGTGTATGCGCTGTTTGAAAAGGAATATCTTTCTGTCAATGCTCCTTACCAGCTTGGAAAATATAAAATCGACGACAATGCAGAAGAACATGAGCATGATGACACGCTCTCGCACTTTACCGGCGTGATTTTGAAAAATGGTTCTCCGAACGCTGTAGAAGGCTCTGGAAATGGCCCGATCGATGCGTTTTTCAGCGCCTTGGCGCACATTGGACTGGGTGGCTACAGATTCCTGTCTTATCATGAGCATGCAATTTCCATCGGTTCCGATTCCAAGGCGGCGGCCTATATTGCGCTCGCACAGCCGAATGGAGAAACGATCTTCGGCGTTGGAATTTCCGGAAATATTACGAGAGCCTCCATGCGCGGTATTCTTTGTGCAATCAACCGTTCGTTAAAAAATCAAAAATAAGCAGGAATAATCTTTCTCCTGCTGCGGAATACTATCGGTGCAATTGGCGCACGGCGCCAGTTGTCAGCGAGATCAGATCCGCGCTTTGCCCCAAACGGCAGCGGAGAAAGGGGAAATACTTTTGAAAAAAATGCTTTTGTTTTTGCTTGCTGCTGTGGTGATTTTTGCGTTTACTGCATGCGGCGGCGACGGCAGCAGCAGTTCCCAGACTTCTTCCATGAGGCCGGCTTCTTCCGCCGGTTCCTTCGTACAATCCGATTTGTCTTCCGTACAGGAAGCATCCTCGATGCAGAGCCTTCTTCCTCAAAGCGAAGCTTCTTCTCATGTGGAAGCCTCCTCGCATATGGGGAGTTCTTCACCGGACGGTGTGCTGTCAGAGGGATCTTCCAAATAATTGTTTACAGAGAGCCAAAACCGCGGCACTGCGAAAAGCAGTCCGCGGTTTTGATTTTGCGGTTGACGGAATCGGCGGAGCGGCCTATAATGAAAAGGCCGCAGCACAGAGTTTCGCTCTGCGGCGCAGAAGGAAAGGGTTGATATCGAATATGCAGGAATCTTATCTTCGCCGCACATGGGCGGAAATTGATTTGAATGCACTCGAACATAATTTTTGTGAAATTCGCCGGCAAACCGAGCTATCCGCGGATATAGCAGCGGTTGTAAAAGCGGATGCGTACGGTCATGGGGCCAAAATAATTGCGCCGGAGCTGCAGCGGCTTGGCGTCGGCTGGTTTGCGGTATCCAATCTGGAGGAGGCACAGGAGCTGCGCCGAGCAGGAGTTGTGCTCCCGGTGTTGATTTTAGGTTATACACCGCCGGAATATGCGGCAGAGCTTGCAAAAGACAAAATTACACAGGCGCTGCTTTCGGCCGACTATGCAGCATCGCTTTCTCGTGAGGCAGAGCGGGCGGGGGTAACAGTCAGTGCGCATCTGAAGATAGATACCGGAATGAGCCGTGTCGGTTTCTTCTTTCAGTCACCGGAACGCGACTATGGAACAATAGAAAAGGCGGCGGAGGCCTGCAGATTGCCGGGGTTGGATGTTAACGGCATTTTTATGCACTTTGCCGTTGCGGACGCCGGTGAAGACGGGCGGGTGTTTACCAACGCGCAGTACCAGGCCTTTCAGACGGTCATATTGTCACTGAAAGAAAAAGGGATCTCATTCCGTTGGCGTCATTGTGATAATAGCGGAGCAATTCTTTGTTATCAGCAGATGAACCTCGATCTGGTTCGTCCGGGAATTATTTTGTATGGCCTTTTGCCGGACGACGGTCTTGCCGGGATTCTTTCACTGCGGCCCGTTATGGCGCTGCGTTCCGTTGTGGCGCTGATCAAAACCATTCCGGCGGGCAGCACAGTCAGCTATGGCCGTACTTATACGGCAGAGCGCCCGGTTACGGTTGCCACAATACCGGTGGGTTATGCCGACGGTTACTCCAGAAGCCTTTCTTCAAAGGGAAGCGTACTGATTCATGGCCGCCGTGCGCCGATCATTGGCCGAATCTGTATGGATCAGATGATGGTGGATGTTACCGATATTCCGAATGTTAAAGAGGGAGATACGGTAACGCTCGTTGGGCGCGACGGCAAGGATATAATCACTTTTGAGGAGCTGGCCCGTCTGGTCGGTACGATCAATTACGAACTTGTCTGTTCGGTTTCTCGCCGAGTTCCTCGTGTTTACCTGCGGGATGGCGCTGTTGCAAGTATTGAGGATTATCTGCGATCTGAAATTGTAAACTTAAAATGAAAATAGGTTGACAATATATCTCCCTCATGATAGAATCATCTGGTTGCAGTATATATGATGTAGGGGGAAAACAAAAATGAAAACAGGTGCGAAAAAGGGTTTCCGTGTGGCTGATTTGGTTTTTACGGCGCTTTTTGCGGCGTTGACTGCCGTTTGTGCCGTAATTGCGGTGCCCATGCCAATGACAACGGTCCCGGTTTCTCTTTTGGTGTTGGGTGTCTTTTTGACCGGAGCGTTGCTGGAAAAAAAGCTGGCCTTTTTGGCGGAGCTGATTTATCTGTTAGTCGGTGCGGCCGGATTACCCGTATTTTCTGGATTTTCCAGCGGTATAGGCGTACTTTTTGGGCCGACCGGCGGTTACCTTCTTGCCAGCCCGCTAATGGCATTCCTGATTGCCTGGATCATTGAATCGTTTCGGGCGGGAAAAAGGTCAAGATATCTTGTCATGCTTGTGGTAGGAATGGTTATCGCCCTGCTGGTGTGTTATTTGTTCGGCGCTGCTTGGTATTACATTTACAGACAGTACACGTTTTTGCAGGGTCTGGCGTTTTGCGTCATTCCGTT
>JAHZES010000031.1:0-9441 GCA_019421725.1 Clostridiales bacterium
TGAACCCATAACAAGTGACTGCAGCTTTTCCTTCTGCACCAACGGCTCAGGCTTTTGAAGAGACTGCGTTCCGGAATTCGGTTCCTCCACTGGGTAGGGCTGTGATGAAATCGGAGAAGAAACCGTCTCTGACGACACCGGGGATTCTGAGGAAGATACTTCATCGGAAGATGAGGCCATGTTTGGCTGATGCGCCTGACAAGCGCAAAGCGAACACAACAGACAGACGATCACGACCCAAAGACCAAATTTTTTCATCATGATTCCCCTTTAATAAATTATTTCCACCAAATCTTCATGTAATCTTTAGGGTCGTTGTGCAACGATGTTCCGCTTGCAGTCCATTTAGAAACCCAAGCATCTCCATTATAGTTACTTGTATGCTCCAGATGTATATGGTTCCCAGTTGCTGACCCTGTCATCCCCACATAACCAATCAACTGACCGCGATACACATAGATTTGGCTCTGGCTAATTTTATGGGGTGAATAGCTTTGTTCACTTCCTGTTCGTTTATCTGTTGTTGGGACCGAATAACCATTGGCAAACTCGTTCATATGCGCATACAACGTTGCTTTACCAGAATCCCCGCTATTAATTTTTACAAGCGCCATATTTCCCAACCGAGTTGTCTTTTTGACGCCATTGCCTTCAACTACATAGCTGGACCAATATGTCAAATAACCTGCCTGGTCTGCATATAGTGGGATTTTTTGTGTGCTATTCTCAGCCGTAAATGCCGGCAACACATCCCTTGCTAAATGACCAGAGGCATAACCTGAACCTGCCTGCGTTAAGTTGTGCGAAATAGGCGGCGCTGCATCATTTCGATTGGTTAGCACTTCTTCAAAAATCCAAGAACTTTTCCCTTCTACTTTAGTATTTGCAATTGCCGACAATCGATTTGAAGACCCTCCTATATCGGCTAGGCGGCGCACTGGCATATTATTCGGTATAATGGAGTGAGTTCCAAACAATCGGTCTGTTTCTGTATTAATAAAAATAGACCATTGCGCATTTGTAGCACTGCTGTTATTGGTAAAAGACGTCACACCAGTCGATTCATTAAAGGCTAAATACAATGACGTATACTGTGCGTTTTGCAATCGAAAACAGTTGGCTGTACTGCTCGCAACAACTTTCCATTTGTTCCAGTTATTATTGTATCCACAGCTACCTAATACAGGTGCTGATGAAACTGTCGCATCATAAGGTGTTTGCAGATACTTCCCAGTCTCATGGTTACGAATATAGTATGTCTTTCCTGGTTTGACATAAACGTACGAAGCTGAGATGCTAGCTCCTTTATAAGTTACTGTTGACGAAGTTGATGTGGGAACCTGAATGTTAGCAAAAACGTCCACAGGAAATTGACCGCAAAAAAGAACTACCACAATTGCCAATAGAATTGAACTGCATTGTGTTATTACTTTCATCAAGATAATTCCCCTTTTTATGTTCTATCTTCTTTTTCTGTTTTGCTCCTGATTTTAAGCATCACCCTCTTTTCATTGTTTATTAATGTTTCTTCTTTCACAATATCGCTGCAGCACACTGTGAATTGACAGATTTATTCCATCAATTTCATGAGATGGATGTTAAGGAAGTTATTCTCTTGTTATAACCATATATTACAACATTTCTACCTTAATTTCCATAGGCAATTCCAACAAATACTAATTATTTCAACTCGCATAATGCACAAAAAGATATTACAAATTGTAACTTTTTTTAATGGTTACAATTTGTAATATCTTTTATCGTCTATATAGTTATCTATTTTTTAGTAAAATGATCTAAAAGCAAAATTTCAGCACTCATAACATTTCCATTCGCAGTTTTGAGCGCCGAAACGGAAAAATTCCTCGTTTGTCATATCTTCAAAATAGCTGTTGAGCACCCTCAGCACGCCGCCGTGCGTCACCAGAAGAACCGTATCCTGAGGGCGTTTTTCCTTTAACTCATCCAGAAAGCCGTATACTCTGGCCGCAACCTGCATCATGGACTCGCCGCCCGGATAACGAAAAGCAAACTGACGTTTATTGCTCAAAAAGCCTTCATCGTCGCGCGGAACACCCTCATAAATACCGTAATTCTGTTCCGCTAATCGGGGCTCCTGCAGCACGGGCAGCCCGCAGCGTTCCGCTGTTGGACGTGCAGTCTGCAGCGCCCTTTTCTGCGGAGAGGAAATAACCGCGTCAAACGAAATGCCGGACAATTCCTCCGCCAGCCGCTCCGCCTGTTCTCTTCCACGTTCGGTCAGTTCTCCGTTGCTGACTCCGCACACCCGGTTTTCCGCATTCAATTCAATTTCACCATGGCGTACCGCATAAACTTTCATGACCTCGGCTCCTTTTCGATTCGGTTTTATCGTTATAAAAACAACCGCAAAGCGTTCCGGCAGTTTCCATTTTCTGAAAATAACCGGTAGATGCTTTGCGGCCACCAAAACCATATGACATTGTGCCCGGTGAATCAATTTTCCTTCAATGCACGCTCCAGCCAGAAGGATGCAACATCCAGCGCTTTATAAAGGCCATCGCGCTCGCTTGCTTTTAAAATTTGCTTTTTGGGGCGAACATTCGGATCCGTTGTAAGCAGCTGAACGGAAATTTTATCGGCAACATTGGTATCACCGATTTTTTTCGTACTCTTGATTTCCATTTTTATCACATATTTATCTGCCATATCGCCGTAATAAATCGTACTGCCGCTGCGGACAAGAGGCTTCCCTTTGTAAGTCAGGGCTGCTGCTTCACTCATCTTCAAACCATCCTTTCTCTCGTCACAAAACCCACAACGCCATTTGTGCGGATTTCATTAAATTAGGAAACGAAAACAATTCATCTTATTTCCTGTTTATCTTAACTTTAATATTGACATTATACCATATTTTAAAAAGCGTGTAAAGGCGAAATTTGTAGTGCCTTCAGTCAACAGCGGAGCCCGCCTGACCACTGTAACTGAAAGTCAACGTTTTTTAACTTGTCGGACGGAAAGCATGTCCTTCCCTGTATAAAATGGCGCCTGTCTGGCTGACAAGCGCTCACTTTCTTAATTATTCCTCCTGTTTTCTTGGTTCAAATGCAATCGAACTAATCGTGGCAGGGCGGTAACCATTTTTGTGGCACCATTCTACCGCACGGAATACGCGTTCCCGGTAATCCGGTTCGTAATGAGAATAATCCTCATAAAAATACTGTTCATGAATCAGCAGGTAATGAAAACAGCTTGCCTCTTCTCCGCTGATACGTTCCATATAACTGTCGATTTGATCCAACGGAACCTCGTTCACAATGATATCGTCTTTAACAAAAATAATATCTTCCCGGTTATCTACCCAAAAATCCCGGGTCGCGGCATGCGCTGTCTGTTCCTTGTTCAGGTAATAGGAAACGTAAGGATCGCCGTTACTATCAAACAGGAAATATCCGTCAATACAGTGGAAACCAAGATTACGAAACGCCCTTGTTGCATACAGGTTGGAATCTGCCCAATGCTGCGAGGTTACATTGGAGAGGACCTCCGCTCCTGCAAACCTCCGAATCTCGCGCTCTACCTCTTTGCCTTCACGCATTACCTGTTCATAGGAAGCAAATTTGTAGGGACTGTTCGGCTGATCCTTGCGGGAATGAAATGTGAATTTAAGCCAGCTGCCATTCGCCTGAAATTCCGCTTTGTACTTTTCCGGAAACATGGAAAGATTAAAGCTGCCGTCATCGTTTTCATAATAAATGTGCATATGAACAAAAGTTCCATAAGCATCGTGCAAATCGCGGAACAGGCGCAGAAACGGATCGTCAAAAATAGAGGTATACTCATTTTGATGTCGGTAGATATTTTCCAGACAACGGATGACGTCATCCACCCCAAAGCGATAGGTCCGGTATCCGTTTCGGAACCAGTAGATGTAAATTGTCTTCGTTTCTCCGGTTTCGATATCTGCCGCTTCGACCGCATTGCGGTAACCGTCCAGAAAAACTTTTGCGGTATAAACACCGTCCTTTTCTGTGGCCGGAACTCCGTTGATTTGAATTTTGTGCGCGGGCGCTGCAGATACCGCCACCTCGGCACGCAACCCGTCTCCTTCTACAACACCGTCCGCGACCGAAAACAAAACGTCGCCGTCAATCGGATGCAAAAACTCAAGTGTCTGCTTCATTGCCTGCCTCCATCTTTTTTAACAAATTATATTTTTTCCGCTTTCTCTGCAAGCTGCAGAAGAAAAGAACCGGAAAAGTCAGTAGGGTAACCGCCGTAATGATCATTCCCACCGTCATCCCCTTCGGTTTATAGAAAAATTCTACCGAATGGGCTCCCTTTGTAATCGGCACAGCCAACAGCGTATCTGCAACGGAAAATGTTTCTGTAAGGACACCGTCCACCCGCACGCTCCAGCCGTCATCGTCCGGAATGGATGTAAACAAAAATCCGTCTTCTTCTGCTATTACGGTACCGGAAACATGCCGCGCAGAATAGCTTTCAATCGAAAGCTGGCGGGAACTCAGTCTTTGCAGCTGTTCCCGGAGCAGCGATTCCCGGAGTGTCTGAATAAAAACATCCGCAATCGTCAACGTAGAGCCTTTCATTGCAAAGCGTACCTCTACGTTTTCGCCTGCATCAAACCTTCCCAGATAAACCGTCTTACGCGTTTCGTTCGTAAAGTGGACCCCTCTTATACTTTCATTGACGGAAATGATGCAGGAGCTTGCCGAAGGCGCAGCAAAATAGGCATAAACCGGGCCTGCTTCTGTTGTGCGAAATGTATAACTCACCGTAGGAGAACTACCGTTTTTTTCAAAAATTAGTTCGTTGTTCTGCTTTGTTTGGAGAGTATCGGAAGAATGCATTTCCAGGTCTGAAACATCGGCCCAGCAGCTTCCGTCATAAGGAATTGCAGATTTCAGCAGCGCCTCCTGATTGGCAAAGGGATCAGCGGTTAATGTCACATCGGCATTCCCGCTGGCTGCATATGCCAAAGAAAGCGCATCGGGGTTTTCATACAATGTGATATCGCCGCTGCTTTGAACCGGAGAATACCAGTCGCACACATTACCGCGCATCATCAGGTAGCGAACCGAAAACAGTGCATCGGTCAACGGTGTCGCGCCATAATAAGAGTCCCAGAAATAAGCCTGTGACATACCAAGGCTTTTTAAAAATGAATTGACCGAGCGAGAATATGCCGAACTGTAGTGGGTAATTCCGTTATAACCAAGCCCGAGCGCGTCGTTTTTACTGCGTTCAAAATCCTTCTCCATGCGGAAAAACGTACCGTCCGCATCTTTCTCCGCCGTGCGGACCAACGGCTGAACCTGCGCCAGGAAATCGGTATAGGACGCTTCCGTTTTGTAATGAAATTGCTGATCCAAGCCGACAACAAGCTTGCTCCCGTTGTAAAAGAACTCTGCCGCTCCGCAAAAAGCCAGAGCAACCGCAACGACCACAGCCGTTTGCTTTGTTTTCCTCTGTTTTAAGAACAACAGCAGCAAGACATAAACGGCGCCTGTCAACAACGCGGCCAAAACCGTTTCGGTACGGCGCTCATTCCAAAGCAGATATGCACCAAGACAGAAAATCAGCCACGCCAGAACCGCAGCGGTATATCTTTTTACCGGAAGCGTACGCAGGGAAGAGAAGGCGCGGACAGCCAAATAAATCATAAAAAAGCCAAAAGCAAAAGCATAGCGGTACGGAAACCAATTCGGCACCTGAAACACATGCCACACGACATCCAGCGGACCGATCCAAAAGCTGACGACAAACAGCGCCAGAACCGCTCCCGAACAAAGGCGCTCCCGCCCGGAAAAGCCTGGATGCACAAAAAAGCAGATGACCAGAAACAGCGCCATTCCGCCGCAAAACACGGAAGGTAAGCCTGAATTGGTGATACTGTCGTACACACCGGGCAGAAACTTGGCCGGCAACTGTGAAAGCTCAAAATTAAACATCTGTACCTGGGCATTCCCCGCGGATCCGATCTTTCCTTGCAGCAGCGAACAAAGCGTTGGCACCAACAGCCAAGCTCCTACCCCTGCCGCACCGAGTACCGCACCGGCACACCAGCCGAGCTTTTTCAAAAAGTCCTGCAGCGGCCGCGCCTCTTCCGCAAAGTAACGCATGAGAAAATACAAAATTGCTGCGAGCACGACCATGTAAGAAGTATAATAATTCGAGAGAAATACTACAGAAAGCGCAAAAAACAGCAGCCATGGGCGCTTTCCCTGCAGCACGTCGTCCGCTCCCGCAAAAACGACCGGCAACCAGATTACCCCATCGAGCCACATCAGACACATGGAGTAAACGATATTGTACGACAAGAGCGCATACGCCATGGCAAACACAGGGTAAACACTATCCCATTGCCCGAACCGTTTCCGCAAAAAAAACGCAAAGGTCAGACCTGCACACCCGATTTTCAGCAGATTCATCACAAACAGCGCCGCAGTTATCTGCTCCTGCGGAAACAACAGAACCAGAAATGAAAACGGACTGCTCAGGTAATAGGCAAACACTCCGGTGTAGTTGCCTCCCATCGCTTTTCCCCAGGAAAAGAAGATGTCTCCGTTTTGCCCCATATGACGCAGTCCGGCATAAAACTCGACATACTGATCCGACATATCCATAATCAACAGGCTTTTTTGTCCAAACGGAGCGATTCCGAACACTCCGTAAACAACCAGCAACACTGCCGACGGGAGAAAAAATGAAAGCATAAGCATCCAAAGGGCCCGGAATCCGCGTTGTTTTTTACGCATGACAATAACCTTTCTGCAAGTCGGCCGCAGCCCTGCCGCAAACCGAGCCGTTTTCATTTTCTTTCCATATTATTATACTGTAACCCTTCTTTAAGGTCAAGCGATATCCGATTACTGCTCTTTATGGATTACGTCAGATCGCGGCGCCGATCTCCCGCCCATGGAACATACCGTTATAAAGCTCCGCCGTAGCCCTCGGTGCGCACTATAAAAGACGGTGCAGCAACTGCACCGTCTTCTTTACTGATCCTGACTATCTGAGTTTTCCTGACGGAAAACAAAATTCTCTCCGTCATAATCGCAGCAGATTTTTCCGCTGTTTACAGTCCCGTTCAACAGCTTTTCCGCCAATGCATCCTCGATCCTGCTCTGAATCGCTCTGCGCAAAGGACGAGCACCATAGACCGGGTCAAAGCCCTGCTCTGCAATGGCATCCACTGCAGAAGCCGTAAAACGAATCTCTACGCCAAGCTCCCGCAAGCGTCCGCCAAGCGCTTCCAGCATTTTTTCGGTAATCTGGTGCAGCTCCGGCTTTGTCAGCTGATGAAATACAATAATCTCATCCACACGGTTCAAAAATTCCGGCCGAAACGTATTCTTCAGCTCCGCCATTACCGTCTCACTGATGGAAGTATCACTGAGCGCGTTTTCCGAAAGAAACCCAAGCCCTGCCTTCCGCTCCGTAATCTGCCGCGCGCCGACATTGGACGTCATGATCAGAATCGTATTTTGAAAATTCACGGTTCTTCCCTGAGAGTCGGTCAGTCGGCCGTCCTCCAAAATCTGCAGCAGCATATTGAACACATCGGGGTGCGCCTTTTCGATCTCATCGAACAGAACAACGGAATATGGTTTCCGGCGGACCTTCTCCGTCAGCTGCCCACCCTCTTCAAATCCCACATAGCCGGGCGGCGAACCAACAAGCCGGGAAACCGTATGCTTTTCCATATATTCCGACATATCCAGCCGGATCATTGCAGACTCATCGCCGAACATCGCTTCCGCCAGCGCTTTGCAGAGCTCCGTCTTTCCGACACCTGTCGGCCCGAGAAAGAGAAACGAACCGATGGGACGGTGCGGGTCCTTTAACCCAACTCTGCCGCGACGAATTGCTCTTGCAACAGCCGAAACCGCCTCCTGCTGACCGACTACACGCCGGTGCAGAACGGATTCCAGCTGCAGCAGCCGTTCGCTTTCTGTTTTGGTCAGCTGCCGCGCGGGGATTCCTGTCCAACCGGAAACAATTTCAGCAATGTCCTCAGGTGTGACGATACCGGACTGATGGCCGTTCTGCGCTTCGATCTAGCGCTTCGCGGCTTCAACCTCCTGCCGAAGCTTGTGCTCTTCATCGCGCAGGCGCGCCGCGTTTTCAAATTCCTGTGCATTCACCGCCGCCGCCTTTTCCTGACCGAGCTCCTTGAGCCGCTTTTCCTTCTCTTGCAGCTCCGGCGGCGCTGTGTAAGCGCGCAGTCTCACTCTGGAAGCAGCCTCGTCGATCAGATCAATGGCCTTATCCGGCAGAAAACGGTCTGCAATATAGCGCGCAGAAAGCTTAACGGCTGCACGAATCGATTCATCGGTGATTTTTACCTTGTGATGTGCTTCGTAACGGTCTCTCAGTCCGAGCAGGATCTGCTCCGCTTCCTCCTCACTCGGCTCCCCCACTGTAACGGGCTGGAAACGGCGCTCCAGCGCAGCGTCTTTTTCAATATATTTCCGATACTCCTCGATGGTCGTCGCACCGATCACCTGCAGATCTCCCTTGGTCAAAGACGGCTTAAGAATATTGGCGGCATCAGTTGCCCCTTCGGCCGCTCCTGCGCCGATAATCGTATGCAGCTCATCGATAAACAAAATAATATTTCCGGATTTTTTAACGTCATCGATCACATTGCGGATGCGCTCTTCAAAATCTCCGCGGTATTTTGTCCCGGCAACCATGCCAGTCAGATCCAGCGAAACGATTTTCTTGCCTTGCAGAAGATCCGGAACCTCCCCTGCCGCAATTTTAAGCGCCAGACCCTCCGCAATCGCCGTCTTTCCAACGCCCGGCTCACCAATCAGGCACGGATTATTCTTTGTTCTTCGGCTAAGGATCTGAATCACACGCTCGATCTCTTTCTGCCGTCCGATCACAGGATCGATGGTTCCTTTGCTCGCCTCTTCGGTCAGGTCGCGGCCAAATTCCCGCCAGGAATCCTTTCCCCTCTGCCGTGCAGCGCCGGAATCCTTCTGTCCCTCTGCTGTCGGATTCTGCTCCGCAGCAACGCCAAGTGTGCTGAACACCTCGCGCACAACCGTGTCCTTATCGGCGTTAAAGGATTCCAAATAGCGTACCGCATAGCTCTGTCTGTCATCAAGCAGCGCCAACAAAAGGTGCTCCGTTCCCACATAAGGGTGATGCATTTGAGCGCTGTACAGTACTGCAAGCTGCAGCACACGCTTGCTGCGTGGTGTAAAATCGTCAATGGAAAGCACCGTACGGCTGCCCTGCCCCTGCGACCGAACAACCCGACTGCGAAGCGCATCCGACGTGACGCCGTATTTTTGCAGCACTGCCGCTGCAACGCCGCTTTCCTCCGCCGTCAAGCCGTAAAGCAGATGTTCGCTGCCAACATAGGTATGCCCCAACTCCTGCGCAAACTCTATTGCGTGATTAACCCCCCGCTTTCCCTTTTCTGTA
>JAHZES010000031.1:9451-14848 GCA_019421725.1 Clostridiales bacterium
ATTTATCAAACTGATACATTCTGAATCAACTCCTTATTCTTCCGCTGCAGGTTCACATTCCTCTGCTGCGTGAAGTGCCGCGCGGACCTTCGCCGCCCGAATACGGTCACGCTCTGCGGATTCCAACGTTCTGCCCTCGCTGATAGAAATGGTGGCCGGCTGCACCTGCTGCATCAATCGATTCAACTCCTGCTGCGACACACCGGAGATCCATTTTTCCGCAACTCCAACGCGAACCTGCGAAAGCAAAACCATAAATTCATCATTGGAAAGCAGTCTGGCATTCTTCAGCAGCCCCAACGAACGCAGCACGATATCCTGCATTTTTTCACTTTTCATCAAGGAAGCTCTCGTCGTGCGTTCCTGTGCGGCAAGCTGCCGGGCTATATTATTCAGATTCTCAATTGCGGAACGCTCTGAAAGCCCCAGCGTCACCTGATTGGAAAGCTGATAAATCGCCCCTTTGGGTTCACTGCCCTCGCCATAAATTCCTCGCAGCGTCAGCCCCAGTTTGGAAAGATTGGCACCCATCCGCTGCATCATGCCGTTCTCCTGCATGGCTGGCAAATGCATCATCAACGAAGCGCGCATTCCGGTCCCCAAGTTAGTCGGACACTGTGTCAAATAACCAAACTCGTCATCAAACGCAAACGGCAGTCTGTTTTCAAGAAAGCGATCCATCTCCTCAGCGCGGTCATACGCCTGCTGCAGACAGAATCCGGGCAGCAAAACCTGAAGCCGCAGATGATCCTCTTCGTTCAGCATGGCTGAAACCGAATCGTCTTCATTACGCATCAACACGCGCCCCGGCAGCGGATCGGTAAATTCAGGGCTGATCAGGTGCTGCTCCACCAGCGCAATTGCCTGTATTTTGCCGAGCGCCGATATCTCCGCGGCACGCCAGACGCCTGCCGGTGTTTGGCCCTTCATCGCCGCACAAATCTGTTTTGCAACCGAACTGCGCGCTGCATCATCCATCACGGCAGGAAAAGGCATTGTACGCAGATTTCTTGCCAGACGCACACGCGTACTCAGGATAATGTCAGAAAATACGTCTTCTTCAGGATTGTATTTCATTATGACCATCCTCCTTTTCGTTCTCTTCCATCGCCCGGATTTCATCCCTGAGAGTTACCGCTTCCTCAAAATTTTCTTCTTCAATCGCCCGCGCCAGCTTTTTTCGTGCTTCTTCCAGTTGGGCGCTGCGCTGTGCATTTTTGCTTGCGGAAACCGGCACATGCCCAACGTGGCGCGTGTTACCGTGGATCCTCTGAATGGAGGGCAGCAGCCGGTCACGGAAAACCTCATAGCATTTCGCGCACCCGACCCGGCCGCTGCGCACCAGGTCGGAAAACGTGCAGCCACAGCAGGGGCAGCGCGTTTCCGATGCTGCCGTTGTCTGGCGAAGCCCGTCGCCCAACACGCTGCCGATCAGATCGCCGATATTCAATGAAAAGCTGCTGAACAATCCACCGTAACCGAGCTTTGCCGCACAATCGGCACAGAGGTAGTATTCCTCTATTTCTCCGTTTACAATCTGTTTGATGTGGGTCACTGCGTTCTTTTTTCCACAGGATTGACAAATCATTGATAAAACCACCTTTCGGTTCGCGTTAGGCTCGACACTCAAAATTATTCTGACCGGAGCAGTGTCACAAGCATATTCTTCATTAATTCCGCACGGATGCCGGCGCGGTCCTCCGGAGCACACTTGAGCAGCGACCGTTCTGAAAGAACCGAAAGCATTAGCCCGGATGCCTCTGCGCTAAGATAACCCAGCGCCGCAAGATTGCAGATAATTGCCCTTGCGCTGCGCAGATCTATCGTTTCGCCGATGGAGTGAATTGCGTGCATCAACGCCGGCGTCCGGTCCATCTGAATCCGTGTAATGCGGATACACCCACCTCCACCGCGTCGGCTCTCTACAATATAACCCCGCTCCGGCGTAAAGCGAGAGGTAAGCACATAATTGATCTGACTCGGCACACAGCCGAACGCCTCTGCCAGTTCGTTGCGCTGGATTTCAGCCGTGCCATGGCTGGCCTCCAGTTCTTTTATAATGTATTGTGCCAGCAGTTCACTGATGCACATTTTCAGACTTCCCTTCAAACACAAGTTATCTCAAAAAAGCAATTGACTTTGACCATCTTTGACTTTAATTATAGCGCACATCTTCCTTTGCGTCAAGTCTTTTGCCCATGCCACGAAGCCTTTATGCAGGAAAAACTGCATTTCACTTGCAAAAAAGAAGAAAACGATTATAATGAAAGGTGTTTTTAAACAATATCAGGAAAAGGAGGCGGAAACGACGGTTAAATCTCGCTTTTCGTTTTCCAATACGCAAATTATTGCATTAGGGTTTTTAATCATCATTTTTTTTGGCGCGATCATGCTGACGCTTCCTGCTGCCGCCCGTTCCGGGGAAAGCACGCCCTTTATCAATTCGCTGTTTACCGCAACCTCTGCCACCTGTATCACCGGTCTTGCAGTATATGACACATGGTCACATTGGACGCCGTTTGGTCAGGCGGTCATTCTGGCTTTGATCCAAATCGGCGGACTTGGATTCATGACGATCATTTCATTATTCTCCGTCTTTATGAAACGGAAGATCAGTCTGCACGAACGTCGTTTACTCATGCAGTCGGTCGGGACCATGCGTATAGGCGGGATTATTCGGCTGATCAAACGTATTGCGCTCGGCACTCTGCTGTTTGAGGGGATCGGCGCGGCGCTGCTTGCGATTCGCTTCTGTCCCGAAATGGGCCTTGCGCGCGGATTGTGGTATTCCGTCTTCCATTCGGTTTCCGCCTTTTGCAACGCTGGGTTTGATTTGATGGGATATCGGAAACCGTTTTCTTCATTGACGGCATTTCGGGGAGATGTGCTTGTCAATCTGACGATTACCGGTCTGATCATTGTGGGCGGCCTTGGATTTCTGGTGTGGAATGATTTGATCACTCAGATATCCCGCCGTCATCATTTGCAGCTGCATACGAAGGTGGTTCTTTCCGCAACCGGGCTGCTGCTTGTTTTTAGCTTTGCAGCATTCTTTTTTCTGGAATACGACCACAGCATGGCGGGGCTTTCTCTTGGCGAGCGGCTTCTTGCGTCGTGGTTCCAGGCTGTTACACCGCGCACGGCAGGTTTCAATACCGTTGAGCTGACCAGACTTTCGCACGGCAGTGACCTGACCACCATATTTCTGATGTTTGTAGGAGGAAGCCCCGGCTCCACCGCAGGCGGAATCAAGACGACAACCTTGGCTGTTATGCTTTTATGCACGGCTGCCTCGGCCCACAACCGCAACGGCTGCACCCTGTTCAAACGCCGGCTGACCGATGATCTGATGCAGCAGGCCAGCGCAATTGTTACCATTTACATGATTTCCGTGATCCTCAGCACTATTTTGCTGACCGCCCTTGAACCGATCACATTGACCGAAGCGCTGTTTGAGGTAACTTCTGCCGCCGGCACAGTCGGGTTGACCAAGGGGATCACACCGCTGCTTGGAAACGCTTCTAAAATATTGCTCATGGTTTTGATGTTCGGCGGGCGTGTAGGCGGTTTGACGCTTGCTCTGGTTCTTTGGGAAGGAAAGCCGCACGTGAACGCACCGCTGCAGCGGCCAAAAGAGCGGATCATGATTGGTTAAACGATGGTTTTGAAAGGACACGGAAAATTATGAAATCAATACTTGTCATTGGTATGGGGCGCTTTGGAAGAACACTGGCCATCAAAATGCAGCAGTTAAAAAATGCAGTGATGATTGTTGACCGGAACGAGGCAATTATCGATGAGCTTGCACCGCAGTTCACCGATGCTTATATTGGCGATTGCACCAATGAAGCGGTTCTGCGTTCGCTCGGTGTCAACAATTTTGATATCTGCTTTGTCGCGATCGGCGAAAACTTTCAGTCTTCGTTGGAAATTACCTCACTTCTTAAAGAACTCGGCGCAAAATACGTTGTTTCCAAGGCAAGCCGCGAGATCCAGGCAAAATTTCTGCGCCAAAGCGGCGCCGATGAAGTGGTCTACCCGGAACGCGATATGGCTGAAAAATTGGCTATCCGGCATAATGCAAAAAACATTTTTGATTATATTGAGCTGACGCCGGAGGTCGCCATCTATGAAATCCCGATTATGAGCGACTGGCCTGGAAAAAGCATTGCTTCATTGAACATCCGGCGCAAATACAACATCAACATTCTGGCAATTAAAAATGGCGCTTCAATTCAATCTCTTCCGGGCGGAGACTATGTTTTCGAAAAAAATGACCATATCATTATTGTCGGAAAGTTTATCGACGTTTCCCGCATAACCGAAAAAACGTAAAAATTCTGTAACCACTTCTGCAGATCCTCCGTATACTATGGTGAACTCTAAATCAAGGAGGATTCGCTTATGTGTAACAACGGTATTTTCGGTGGCAACTGCTGCATCTGGATCATCATCCTGTTGGTTCTGTTCTGCTGCTGCGGCAACGGCTTCGGCGAAAGCGGATGCAGCTGCAACAACGGCTGCGGCAATGGATGCAACAATGGGTGCAACAACGACTGCGGCTGCGGCTGCTAAAACATCCGGCATCTTTCCGTAAGGAAGGGGGCGGGCTCCTGACACGGAGCCCGCCCCTCTTTTTTCAACTTTCTTTCTCGCCGACTATAACCGCTCTTCTTTTATTCCGCCGGCTCGCTGTGTGCCGTGTCTGCTCCCTGTTGAATCTCGGAAGAGGGATTTTCGGAAGACACCGCGCTTTCCAGGTCTTCGACCGATGAGGCGCTGACCGGGTCTGAAATATCAGAAGAAGAAACTTCGGAAAAGTCCGGTTCCTGTGAAGCAATGTCAGAGGACACCTCCGGTTCCGGAACACGGATTTGAATCCCCTTCGGAATCCAGATATTCAGATCCACTCGCGACGGAATTTCCTGCTTGGTCGTAGTATTCTTTGTCCAGACGCCGTTCACGGACGCAGACTGAGTATACTGCCACGCAAAAAAGCGGTATTTAAAACTGGTAACCGCATTGTCAGGCACTCCGACATGTGCGATCCATAACTGTTCCTTCAAAAGCTGAGACATGTCAAGGCAGCCTGTAAAATAATTTACAAAAGAATAAATTTGCGGCGTATACCCTGCCGAACGGATCGCATTGCAAAAGGAAATGCAGAGATTGGTCCTCATCTGCGTTGAAAGATCTTTCTGACGGTACTGATTATCTTCAATGTCGAAAACCACGGGAAGGTCGATTGAATGATTCTTCAGTGCTTCAATCGTAAAGGCGGCTTCATCAGCTGCCTCCTGTTCGTTGATCGCTTCCGAAAAAAAGTAGACCCCGACCTTACACGGGTGCTCATAAGACAGTAATTCTAAAAATTACGATTATGGCATCTGTCAGGCA
>JAHZES010000032.1:0-6848 GCA_019421725.1 Clostridiales bacterium
TGCCGAAAACGTCCATTTTACCGGGGAATCCAGGCGTGATGCGAATTCGGGCGCTTCTGCCGCTCCTGCTGCGCCTGCCGCACAGAGCAGTACACCCGCCGCTTCTTATTCAAGCGGCACTGCCGGTGATTTCGTCGAAATCCCCGGGGATGATGATCTGCCGTTCTGAAATTTTTAAATTTACGGGAATGTTCCCGCCTCATTTTGTAAAGGAGGTTTCGTCATGGCTGAAAGATCCGAAAGACCGGAAAGAGAAAACCGCCGCGGTGGCCGCAAGGGCCGCAAAAAGGTTTGCAGCTTCTGCGTCGATAAAGTGGCTACCATCGATTATAAGGATTATCCGAAGCTTCGCAGATATATTTCTGAGCGCTCCAAGATCCTGCCCCGCCGCATGACCGGCACCTGTGCCCGTCACCAGCGTGAATTGACGGTTGCGATTAAGCGCGCCCGTCATCTCGCTCTGCTGCCGTTTAGCAGCGACTGATTTTGACTTTACAAAAACGCCTGTATTTCTTCCAAAACGGGAGAAATACAGGCGTTTTTTCTTTTTCGCGGCAAGGCGCTTGGCTTTGATGTAAAAATGATGTAAAATAAAACTATTTGTTTGGAAAGGAATTGCATGCGCAATGAGACGAGCACAGCTGGCAAACCCGGAACTGTTCCCTCCGAAGGCGATGAAGCGGCTGATTTGGCCCCTGATGGTAGAGCAGCTTTTGGCGATCCTGATTGGTATGGCAGATACTGTGATGGTTTCCAGCGCTGGCGAGGCGGCGGTTTCAGGGGTTTCGCTGGTGGATTCGCTCAACGTGGTGCTGATCAATCTGTTTTCTGCGCTGGCGACTGGGGGTGCGGTGGTGACGGCGCAGTACATAGGCCGGCGGGACGAAAAAAGCGCCCGTTCTTCGGCCAAGCAGCTGCTGTATGCATCGGCTGCGCTTTCGCTGCTGCTGGCGGGGATCGCAATCGCTTTTCATCGACTGCTGCTGCGCGGTATCTACGGCAGCATCGATGATGACGTAATGGCAAACGCACAGACTTATTTTTTGCTTTCTGCGGCGTCTTATCCGTTTTTGGCAATTTACAATTCGGGCGCGGCGCTATTCCGTTCTATGGGCAACAGCCGAATCTCGATGCTTATTTCGCTGCTGATGAACCTGATCAATATTGGCGGGAACGCGCTGCTGATTTACGGATTTTCCATGGGAGTTGCCGGTGCGGCAATTGCATCGCTCGCGGCGCGCGCGGCAGCGGCAGTGCTGATTACGGTGCTGATCATGAAGCCGAGGTATCCGATCCATATCGATTCGCTGTTTCGACCGGAGCTGCGTTGGGGAATGGTGCGCAGCATTCTGAAGGTGGGAATTCCCAATGCGATAGAGAACAGCATGTTTCAGATCGGAAAAATTTTAACGATGGGGTTGGTTTCGGCAATGGGGACCGCCGCAATTGCCGCGAATGCCATTGCAGGTTCCGTTGCAGGAATTTCCGGGATTCCGGGCGGTGCGATCTGTCTTGGGGTGGTAACGGTAATGGGGCAGTGCGTCGGTGCACGGGATTATGAGCAGGCCGTTTATTATACCAAGCGGCTGGTGAAGATAGCTTATCTGTGTCTGTTGGCAACCAATCTGCTTATTTTCTGCTTTGCCGGGGTGCTGGTTCCGTTGTTCGGACTCAGCAAAGAGGCAACGGTTTCTGCAGAAGAGATCCTGCGTGTGTTTGCGCTTTTCAGTGCGACTATATGGATCCCCTCGTTTGTGATGCCCTCGGCTTTGCGAGCGGCGGGGGACGCGCACGGAACGATGATCATTTCTGCTTTCTCCATGTGGGTTTTCCGTGTGGGCTTCAGTTATCTGTTTGTTTCGCTCGGAATGGGCGTGCAGGGTGTTTGGGCAGGAATGTACGTTGACTGGCTGGTGCGCGGGATTATTTATGTTACGAGGTTCATGCGTGGAAAATGGAAGAAAATGCACGTGATCGAATAGCAGGCAGAAAACAAAAAAGGACCGGATGCTCCATAATGGAGTATCCGGTCCTTTTACAGAGGACGGAGATCAGACCTCCGGAACCTCGATCTTGACGGTTTTGCCGGTGTTGTAGGATTCGTAGATGGCATTGAGATAATATACCGGCGTGATCAGCTGCTTGTAGGTGTGGGACATGGTGCCGTTGTGCAGCATAGCGGCAAAGTCTTCGCACTCGTGCTGATAGCACATGGAAATATCAATATCGCGGCAGACGTTGCGGTCTTTACCGAAAATTGTGCAGTGATAGGCGTTGTAGCAGCCTTCCATGAAGTGGTTGGTTACGGTGTATTTGTCATATTCCACGACCACGGTAACGTCGTCACCGTTGCGGAACGCCGTAACGGCCTTGGGATCGTAGCCGAAGATCGTCAGGCTCATCTCGGCAAGGTGAGAAGAGTAGAAGAAGAAGCCGCTGTAGTCGTTGTGCATGCTCACAGGAGCGGCAACGCAGCCGCCGTGAATGCCGCCCAGGCCGCTCTTGACCGTGTGCTGCATCATGCGGACATCATAAGTCTGCTTGACGGAAGAACCGCCGACCAGCGGAACATTTTTGCTTTTTGCCAGACGTACCAGAGCAAGCGCCTCTGCGGGGTCAACGGCAAACGGCTTATCGATGAACATCGGCAGGCCGGCTTCCACAAACGGGCGGGCGAACTCCGGATGGAACTTGCCGTCGCGCGCGGTAACCATGACGGCGTCTACCTTGCCGAGCATGTCTTCCGGTTTTTCCGCAATAAAATCAAGACCGAATTTTTCGAAAACTTCCTTGTTGCTTTCCGGATAATGACCGCCAACCGCAACAACGTGGCAATCCGGATACTTAAAAGCTCCGTTTTCGTCCGGCTTGTTAAAAATCTCGGAAAAAGCGGAAGCATGGGAATTTTCCGAGCCGAGAATACCGATTCTGTACATAGTAATTCCTCCCATTATGTTTTTTGAGCAGCTTTGCTGCAAAGGTATTGTACCGCATTTACCGCAGATATGTTTTGCATATTCCACGAGAAATTTAGCGGATTTTACAATTATCTGATGCAGCTAATACGCCCTATGCCAAGTATAGCACAAGAAAATTTGACAAGACAAGTTTTTTATGCTTTGTCCAAAGAAGCGCCTGTTTTCCGCAAAAAACAGGGTGTATTCTTGCGTTTTCACCGTTACTCCGTAATTACGTTCCGGGGCGTTCCCGCCAGATAAGCCTCCAGATTCTCTGTTACCAGGCGGAGCAGGCGGGCGCGGGTTTCCAGCGGCGCCCAGGCAACGTGTGGTGTGATCGTCAGATTCGGCGCGCCAAGCAGGGGGCAGTCCGGCGACATGGGCTCGGTTTCCAGCACGTCGATAGCCGCGCCGGCAAGGCGGCCGCTTTCCAGCACGCGGCGCAGGGCGTGTTCGTCGATGATCGGCCCGCGGGCGGTGTTGACCAGGTAGGCGCCGGGCTTCATCAAGGCGAAACGTTCGTCATTAAAGAGCAAACGGGAGGATTTATTGAGCGGGCAGTGAACGGAAACGATATCGCTTTGCGCCAGAAGAGTTTCCAGAGGAACAAAGGAAACGCCGTCTGCCTGCCGCGGCGTACGGGTAAAGCAGAGCACGCGCATGGAAAACGCGAGGGCGACTCTGGCGACCGCGCGCCCGATGCTGCCAAAGCCGATGATTCCGATCGTTTTTCCGGCAAGCTCCTGCATGGGAAAAACAAACGGTGAAAATGTGGCGCTGCCGATCCAGCGGCCGTCGTGCACAAAGCGGTCGTATTGTGAAACACAGCTGAAATGATGGAGGATCAGCGCGAATGTGTGCTGAACGACGGCATCGGTGGAATAACCGCCGGCGTTGCAGACGGTAATGCCGCGACGCCCGGTTTCGGTGAGATCAATGTTGTTGTAGCCGGTTGCAAATAAACCGATATAGCGCAGCGTTTCGGCGTAGCGCAGCGTTTCGGCGGTCATGGGGGATTTGTTGCAGAGTACAATATCTGCGCTGCGGATCCGCTCGGCTAACTGCTCGTTGCTGCTCAAGGGATAATATTGTACACTGCCGAAGCGTTCCAGAACCGAAAGATCAAGGTCACCGTTCGTAACAGTCTGGCAGTCCGGCAACACAATTTTCAACATGGCGGCGATCATCCTTTTCAGAAAGATTCAAAAGCCGGGAGCAATGCGGACAAAGGTCGTCCGCTGCCCTTCCGGTATTCAGTCTAACGGATTCCGAAGAAATTTACAAGTCATCAACGTTTTTTTTCGGAGAAACATGCAAAAGTTCAGGAATTTGCAGCAAAGTAAAGGAATTGCTGGATTTCCGCCGCGGGAAATTTATAATAGGAGAAAAGCCGGGATCACAGGATGAACCGGCGGAATGAAACAAACGGAAAGGCGGTACTCGGAATGATCGTGAAAAAAATTGACCTGCATGCTCATGTTGTGCCGGAGGTCGGCTATTCCCGCATGGACGGAGGGCGCTTTGTAACACCGCAGCAGATTCGGAAAATGTACGATGCATGGGGAATTGAAAAGGGCGTTCAGCTGCCCATCAGCTCGCCGGAGTACGAGTGTGACCAGCTCAGCAACCGCGACGCCGAGCATCTGGTTCGCGATTACCCGGAAACGGTGGGCTGGTGGTTCTGCAATCTGGATCCGCGGTGGGGAACAAACAGACCGGACTGCGACCTTTCTCACTTTCTGCTGTATTTTAAGGAGCGCGGCGCAAAGGGCGTCGGCGAGGTGACGACGAATTTGCCGATCGACGATCCGTATATGCAGAATCTTTTTTATCATTGTGAAAAATGTGACATGCCGCTTCTGTTTCACATGGGAAACCCGGGAGGAGGAGATTACGGCATTGTGGACGATTTTCATATGCCGAAGAACAGCGGGACGGTTACCCGACAGGCAAGGTCGTTCCCGGCGGGCGCACGGTAGAGCTGCTGCGGAATTACCCGAATATGTATGGAGATCTTTCGGCGGGAAGCGGCGGCAATGCCGTTATGCGCGACCCGGACTTCGGGTATCATTTTCTGGAGGAGTTTCAGGATAAGCTCTTTTTCGGCGTTGATATCTGTGACGCGTCCAATGTGATGGAGCTTTCGCACTGGTTGGACAACGCGGTGGAGCACGGGAATATTTCGCAGGCTGCCTACAACAAAATCTGCCGTGAAAATGCATTGAAGCTTCTTGAAGGGTAAAATTTGTGCTGCGGGGCTTGCTTCCGGGCGCTGCAGGTGGTAAAATGAATTTCATCAAAATGCGGCGGCGGCTGTCCCTTTAGCGGGTGAGCGCTGCCTTTGCCGCAGCAGTTTTTCAAAAAGGAATGGTCGTACGCATGGATCTTCACGATAAGATGCGGATCGTACAGGAAATTGTGCCGGGTAAGCAGATCACCATTGCGCACATTATTGCGAATCCGGATGAAATCATTTACAAAAAACTGGGGCTTGACCCTGCGGTGGATTATTCGCGCGCGGCAATCGGTCTGGTCACGATCAGCCCTGCGGAAACAGCAGTGATTATCGGAGATATTGCGATCAAGACCTCCAACGTTGAGATCGGCTTTGTGGATCGCTTCAGCGGTACGCTGATCGTCACCGGACGTATCAGCGAAGTGGAAAGCGCGCTGCGGGCTTTGCGGGATTACTGCCGGGACACGCTGGGCTTTACCGTTTGCGAGATTACAAAAACATGAAAAAAATCATTCTGATCGGTCGGAGCGGATGCGGTAAAACTACGCTGACCCAGGCGCTCCGCGGGGAAAAGATCCATTATCACAAGACCCAGTATATCAACCATTTTGATGTGATTATCGATACGCCGGGAGAGTACGTGGAAGACCCCTGGCTGGCCTGTGCATTGGCAATTTACACCTATGAGGCGGATGTGGTCGGGCTGCTGATCAGCGCCCGGGAGGATTACAGCCTCTACAGCCCGTGTATGGCCGCGAATATCAACCGGCCCGTGATTGGTATCGTAACGCAGATCGACTGGCCGGATGCGCGGCCGGACCGTGCGGAGCGCTGGCTGAAGCTTGCCGGGTGCAAACAGATATTTTTTGTTTCGTCCACCAACGGCGACGGAGTCTGGCAGATTCTTGAATACCTGCGTGATCCGGGCGACGTAATGCCGTGGGAAGAGGAAGAAAAGAAAGCAACATGATTGAAAGCCTGCCGGAACGCGACCGGCAGGCTTTTTGGATTTATTTATGGATGTTGCTTCTGACGCCGCAATAGGATGCCAAATATCAAGAAAAATCCATATCTTGCTATCTGCGGAGCGTTATTATATAATAGAATAAATTGATACATTTTTGAGAGGGCTCGCGCTTTGTCTGAGAAGCGCGAAGGCCGGGCGAGAAACAGTCTGGGAAAACAGGTGATCCGGGCTTCGTCGTGTGCAAAGCTTCGGCACATCTGTGAAAGGAATCCTTTACAGAAGAGGAGGAGCCGCAATGCAAAAGACGGTTTCCGAAAAGCTTTTCTGCGCTGCTACGGTGCTTTTTGCGTTCTGCTTTACCGTTTTGACAGCGCTGCTGCTTTGCAATGCACAGCAGCAGCGCTATGACGCTGTGCCGTTGGTTCTGATGACGGCGGCGGCGGTGGTGGGTGCTGGCGCCGTGTACTTTCTGTGCAAAAGGAGAGAGCGGGCGCTCGAACGGTATTATGCTCAAATCCTGTGTGCGGTGCTGGCGTTTTTCGCCGTAGTGCAGATCGTTGCGGGGCTTGCGCTGCGTTTTACCCCTGCATGGGACCTGGACGCTATTTACAGTGGAGCGATTCAGTGGGCGGAGTCCGGGAGCTTTGCAAAATATGAAGAGTATTACCAATACTTTCCTAATAATTTG
>JAHZES010000032.1:6858-14793 GCA_019421725.1 Clostridiales bacterium
TGACGCTGCTGTACCTCTTTTTTCGGCCGGCGCATCTGTTGGGCGTGACGGATTACTTTGCTGTGGCGGTAGTGCTCAATACCGTTTTGTTAACGGGCAGCGCGCTGTTTGCGTCTCTGGCAGCCCGCATCCATTTTGGAAGCAGCGGCGCCGTGTTTGTTTTGTTTTTATTTGCTGCGTGCCTGCCGTTTTATTTTGTGGGGGCTGTATTTTACACGGATGCGCTTTCTATGATTTTTCCGGTTTTGTTTTATTACCTTTATCTGCAGTTGAGCCGTACGGAAAGTGGTTGGAAGGCGAGCTGTCTTGCGGCCGGTATGGGGCTGACGCTTGCCGCGGGAATAACGGTCAAATTTACCGTCGTAATTATGGCAATCGCGGTGTTTGTTGATGCAGCGATCGTCCGGCAGCGGTGGCGGCTGCTGCTTCTGCTTGCGGGTGCGGCGCTTTTGGCGGCGGCAGCATATAAACTGTTTCACCTCTGGATTTATTCAACGCAGCTTGATCCCGTAAAAGCGGCACAGATGAATACGCCGATCTCTCATTGGATTATGATGGGGCTGAAGGGGAACGGCGGCTATAACGGTGAGGATTATGTATTCACCCGTTCTTTTTCTGACCCGGTGGAACGCGACGCTGCGATCTGGCAGGAAATTCGGAACCGGATCGCCGCGCTGGGGCTGTCCGGGTTGCTTCAGCTTTGGCGGGCCAAGGAATTGGTTTGCTTTGGCGACGGGACCTTTGCGTTGTCCTCTTTTTTGGACGATACGCCGCTGACTCAGAACTTTTTGCGCCAGATCGTGATGGAGGACGGCGGTTTTTACCCGGTTTACCGCCATTTATGTGAGGCGGGCTTTCTTTCAGTTTTGCTGTTGGCGCTTATCGCGGCTTACGGGGATATCCGAAAAAGAGGAGCCGTAAAAATTTTAGCTCCGCGGTTGGCGGCGCTGGGGCTTTTCCTGTTCTTTTTGATTTGGGAAACAAACGGCAGACTGGTGCTGAATTTTTTGCCGGTGTTGTTTTTGGCGGCGGTTCCGGGCGCCCGGGCGGTGACGCTCTGGTTTGATGCATGCGGAAAGCTTCTGGAGAACAGGAAAAACAAAACGCAGAAAAAACACCGGTATAAATACAAAAGTGCCCCGAAACCGAAGAGGTTCGGAGCACTTGTTTTTTAATATCAGATGGCGTTGGTCTGCCGCTCCAGCTTGCGCTGTTTTTTCAGAATGCGCTTTTCCTTGCGGCTCAGGCGGATGCCGGGATCCGGAACGATGCAGTCCGGCTTTTCCAAAAGAGATTCGGGGTGCTTGAATAATTTCATCAGCTCGCGGATGGTCACGGCATAATAGTAGCCGTCCACAACGCGCTCGTCAACGGTAAAACGAAGGTTCAGCGTGCGGCCGTACTGTACCTTACCCTCCTCGTTCACCTTAAGACGGCGTCCCTTTTTGCCAAGGCAGCAAAAAAGCGTGCACGTGCCGAAGTTATAAAGATGATGAAAAACGGAGCCAAGCCCGGTAGAGCCCATGTCCGTGATGTACAGCGTTGAATGGAACGGACTGAATTCGTTGATCGCTTTCGGCATTAGGCCCACTGCGTCCAGCTTTTTCATCAGGAATACAACAAATTTTACTACGAACGACGGGCAGAAGGAGAAAAGCTTTGCAACGTTATCGGTATCGTTCTGCGTGTCGGCTTCTTTATTTACCTGGATTGCTGTGTTTACCTTTTCATAGACGTCCCACAGGGTGTCGCCGGGGGAAAACTCGACCTTAATGCAGGCTTCTTCCGCATCAATCTTCATTTCCTTTTTGATATTGAATGCAAACACGATTTTATTGCGAGCATAGATTTTGCGGCCGCAGATGAAGCGATTAACGCCGGGATACTGCGAGATGATGCGGACGAAGGCCGCCATCATGACGTGCAGTGTGCTCAGGTCTTTCATGGTGGTGGTGCGGCGCAAATTGCGGATAAACTGCTCTAATTCGTTAATATCGATGCTTTCATCAAAAAAAACCTGCGAATCGCAGCGGTTGTTCAGTACGTGCGGGATCACCGAGAAGAGGGCGTCGTTGCTGTGTACGCGCCATCCGTCGTAACGGTCGCCAAACTGCCTTTTGAGGGGAGTAACTTTTGTGTCGGACATTTCCGGGTACCTGCCTTTCGTGAATCAAATCTCGTCCGGGCTTCCGGAGCGAAAGAAAAAATGCTTCATTTTTTTTAAGTATAATACAAAATCGATTCGGATGCAAGAAAAATGACCAAAATGTTAATAATTTTGGAACAATTCATTTTTATGCTTGATTTCGGCGGTAAAACCCATGATACTTAGAGAGAAATAGGAGTACAGTATCAACAGAAAGGAGCGACGGGATGCGTTACGATACATTGCTTTTTGACGCGGACGACACGCTGCTGGACTTTCGCGCGGCAGAAAGGGACGCGCTTTTTCGGTTGTTTGCAGCGCACGGACTGCAGATGACGGACGAGCTTCATACGGCATATTCGGGTTACAATCAGTCACTGTGGCGCCGGTTGGAACGCGGGGAGCTGACCCGGGAACAGCTGCTGCAGACGCGTTTTTCGGGCTTTTTTGCGCAGATAGGGGCAAAGCTGGCCGGCTCGTTGGCGGAGGAAGAATACAGGGGATATTTGGCGGAGAACGCGTCGCTGATCCCCGGCGCAAGAGAGGTATGCACCGAACTGGCTAAAAGACACTGTCTCTGCGTTATTACGAACGGAATTTCCAATACACAGCGGGCAAGGATGAAGCTTTCCGGGATCGAGCCGCTGTTCCGTCATGTGTTTATTTCTCAGGATATCGGTTACGCAAAACCGGATCCGCGATTTTTCTCAGCGGTATTTCATGCGCTGCCGGGCGCAAAACCGGAAAAGACGCTGATCATCGGCGATTCGCTTTCGTCGGATATTCTCGGTGGGATACGCGCCGGTGTGGATACCTGCTGGTTTTGCCCCGGCGGCCTGCCGGAAAAACCGGAGATCGAGCCTACCTGGCGAATTACGGATCTGACGCAGCTTTTGCCGATTGCAGATCAAAAATAATGACCTGAACCCGTTGGAAAAGAGAACGGATTCAGAAATTCATAAAAAATTCATAACGGCTTCACAATGGGTTATTTACAACGGCACATAATTAATTGTGTTAATTATTCATCCCGTTTATTAACTTGCAGCTTGGCGCTGTTGAAAAAGCGGGGAAGGGATAGGTTGAAGCCATGGAACGTCAATTGCCAAAGGATCGGCTGGCGGAAGCCTTGCGAAGGCTTTACGCGATCGGAGAATTGGAAACGCTTTCGCATTTTTGGCAGGGAGAACCGAAAATCCTGTATCATCTGTATTTTCGGCAGGGTCAGGAGGTCAATCCCTCTGAGCTCAGCGAAGCGCTTGGCGTGACCCGCGCGCGTATCACCTCGATTCTTTCAAGCCTGCGTGCTAAGGGGCTGATTTATATGCATGTTTCCGAGCGTGACCGCCGCAGAATGGTGGTGGAGCTTTCGGAGAAGGGATATGAAAAGGTAGAGCAGGAGTGCGACCAGATCAGAGATCGCATGCAGCATTTGCGCAGCGGCCTGGGAGACGAAAAGGCCGAACAGCTGCTCGGCCTGCTGGAGCAAACCGTTACCCTGCTGGAGGACGGCCTACGCAGCCGGGGGCTGGAACCGAAAAAATGGCCGTGATTTTGTGCAAAATATTGAAGGAGGTTTCAATTAATGTTTAAACAGTGGATTAAGGACATGAAAAAGCAGTTTACCCTTACGGCGATATTTTCTATTTTGCTGGGGCTTGTGCTTGTGATCTGGCCGGATGCCACCAAGATGGCCGTCAGTTATCTGATCGGCGCGGCGTTGGTGGTCCTGGGAGTGATTCAGGTCGTGCGCTATTTTGTTTATGAGGTTCGGTTGGACCTGTTTCGTTATGATTTTGTTTCCGGACTGATCTTGCTCGGCGTCGGTGTATTTTTGCTGATGCGCCCGGAAATTATCGTTGGGTTTCTGCCTGTCCTGCTCGGCATGGCGATTGTAATTGACGGGGCGGTCAAAATTCAGCAGAGTATGGATCTGCTGCGCGTCGGCTACCGGCACTGGTGGCTTGTGCTGCTGTTAGCGGTGTTGGCGTTGGCGGCGGGAGTCGTGCTGCTGGTAAATCCGTTTGAAGCAGCGTCCACGCTGGTGCTGATGATTGGGATCGTGCTGATCTACGACGGCGTGACGGATCTCTGGACGATCTCGCGTGTTTCCGGCCGACTCAGACAAATGCGTGCCGAGGCCTCGGTTGAGGTTTCCGGCGTTGATGTGGATGAAAACGGCGTTCCGGTCGACGACGGGAGAAAACATTGAGTCATGCGGCTCTGCTTGCGGCTTTTGGCCGAAGCAGGGCCGTTTTTTCATACGGGGGAGCCATAACGTCAGCTTGCGCTGCGGGAAATTTTCGCGGCGTTATTCGGAGGCTCCTTTTTCCTTCACTCTTTGGTAAAACGCGCGCTGCATTTCCGGGAGAACGTGGTCGGATTTAACGGCGCGGAGCCTGTCGCAGAGATCCAGCGCAGCGGCCTGCAGGGCGGCTTCTCCTTTTTCGAGGGTGCCGGCACTGGGCGTACCGGTGACGTTTTCGGGAAAGTTGTCGTACCACCAGAGCCCGGTATACAGCCCTTCCAGCGCGGAGAGATCCTTTTTTGGAAGAATGGGCTCGGGAAACCGCTGGTATTCCATCCGGACGGTGCCGGGGGCTGCCGCCATAATAAGAGAGGTTTCGCATTCGTCGGCGTGGCCGCCGCCGGGAAATTCCCAGATATCCAGCTCGCGGAATCGCTTTCCGCCATAGGCAAAGCACATGTACAGGGTGTAGCTTACCTCCCGGTCAAGCTGGCTCATCATAAAATACCGGAGAAAATCGTTGTTGCCTCCGTGGCCGTTGAGAATCAGGATCTTGCGGAAGCCATTGGCGGCAATTTGGTCAAGCAATGTCTCTAACATGCGGCAGAGCAGATCGGATGGAAAGTTAATGGCTCCGGTAAAACAGGAGGCTTCATGTACCTGCCCGAACCAGTAGGGAGGGAAAACCACGCAGGGCTCCATTTCAGCGGCCCGGCATGCGATATCGTGCGCGATCAGCGCGTCGGTGCCGAAGGGCATATGTTCGCCGTGGCGTTCCAGCGATCCGATAGGGAGAATGCAGAGCTGCTCTTCACGGACCAGCTTCTCAAAATCAGGCGGAGTCAGATGCTCCCAGCGTACTTGCATGAAAAATGCTCCTTTCAGATAACAGAAAAGTAAAACGGCTGTCAGCCCTGATTATACAGCATCTGCCGCCGGTGTCAAGAAAGGCATGCGCACAGCGGCGAATCGCGGCGGGGGTTACGCAGCCGCACAAGGACATCTGCAATATGAAAAGCGCAGGCTTGGGCAAAGGCCAAACCTGCGCTTTTCGGAAAGGGGGCGGCCGTTGCTGCGGGCTGCTTTTTTGTGCCGTGAGACATTTTTGCCTGGCTGCAACGGAAGGCATGCTTCTCGCTGCAAACGCGGATTATCTGCCGAAGGGAGGGACGCGTTCTTCTTCGCGAATAGCGCGTGAACCGCCTGACCGCCAGACAGAATAGCAGCGGCAAAGGGCGTTCCAGGTGGATTTGTCGGTAATTCCGCTTTCGGGCAGAGCGGCGCAGTTTTGAAATCGGCGGATCTGTTCTGCGGTTTTTTCATCATAGATGCCCGTGTGCTTTACTGCATCAAAGTTGATAAAGTTATCGCTCAGGGTGCAGAGCATGATCTGCACGGCCAGCACCGCGTCTCCGGTGCTGCCGGGGGCAATGCTGGAGCCGGGCGGAAAGAACGCCGCGCCCAAAGCTGGGGCGCGGGATTTTCGCAGTTGGGCAGCGCGGGCAAAAACGGCATTCCACGTTTCAAGGTCTGCTTTTCCGCTGGGGTTCAGGCCGGCGCTGCGTTGAAACTGTTGTACGGTTCTGGTGGTTTCGGGGCCAAAGACACCGTCCGGGATCAGGGAATCCAGCGTGCCGTCCGTTCTGGAAATTTCCCGTAGTGCGCGCTGTAAATCGGTGACGGGAAGTCCGTCCGGAATTTTCATTTGAAGGCACATCCTTTCATATTTGCTGCTTGGTCAGGCGTAATCGTTGTCTCCCTCCTGCACGGTACGCCCCGGAAACTGACCGTATTTCGGCTGACTTCCGGCGGCGATATCGTCATATACGGTGATCATTTTATTCCAGGTTTCGGGGCCGACCGCACCGTCAGGCGTCAGGTCGAATTGCCGCTGAAAAGCAACAACGGCGGCGCGCGTCTGCGTTCCGAAAAAACCGGTGACGCTCGTTTGCGGAATGGATGGGTATGCCTGTGAGATCTTAACCAGATAATTCTGAATTACCGCAACGCTGGGATTGCGCATGCCCATGACAAGAACAAAACCGGGATAAGGCTGGATCCCGACGGCAAAATCCTCCGGCGGGACCACGTTCACGGCGTTTTCCACCGCGTCGTACAGGGCGTCCCACGTTTGGCGGTCGGCAATACCGGTCTGCGGCAGCCCGGCAAGCTGCTGAAAGGCTTTCAAAGCCTGTTCTGTCTGGGCGTTGTAGGTCCCTGTCAGCTGAATAAACGGAACCTCGGTGTAAAAACCGGCCAGCACCGCAAGGTAATATTGAAGAACAAACACCTTGGCGCCGCTTTCGCCGGGCGACAGAACGCCGGTGAACTGCTGCGATGTTCCTAAAAGCGTTTCTCCTTCGGAATAAAGCTCCGCAAGGCGCTTCACAGAGGTATACAGGTACTGGATCCTGTACCATGTTCCCTCGCCGACGATACCGTCCGCAGTCAGATTGAACAGCTGCTGGAACCTTACTACGGCGTCATAAGTGGCGGCGTTGAAGAAGCCGTCGGTCGTCGTCTTGGGAATCGCGGGATAATTGGCGGAAATGCGGTTCAGCTGGATCTGGATCCTGCGGACGTCCTCACCGACAGATCCAATTTTCAGTGTGCGGGGAAAGCTTGGCGTCAGCTCCGCCACGGGGGCGTCCCGCACAAGATTGATATCGTCGCCGTAGTAATAGGTCAGAATAGAATAAGGAACATAGCCCTGTCTGGCAAGATCGACGCTGCCCCATTGCGAAAGCCCGCTGCAGGTAACGGTTGTGCCGTTGCAGTATTGCGCAAACAGCGGCTCAGTAAAGTTTGCCCGGCGGATATAATCATTGAACAGCTCATCGGCCAATTGAGAAATGTTGCCGAAGACATCTCTCCCGTTGACAAAGGACTGGTCCACAGAGGTGGAGTTTGTTATATCAAAATTATAACCGCGGCTGCGGTACCACTCGGTATAGATGCGGTTGAGCGCAAAAGAGGTCTGTGCGTACATGTTGGCGCGGATAGCGCTTTCTGGCCAGGTGGGATAAATTTCACTGGAGGCCACGTTTTTGACATAGTCGGGAAAAGCGACGGTCACATTCGGCGCGCTACTGTCCGGCGGGCCAAGGTGAACCGTAATATATTCCGGGATGGTAAACGTACTCAAGGCTGGTTCGCCTCCGTTTCGGCTTCAAGAGAATGGCCCGGCAGGGCGATCGTGCGCAGGGGCTTTGGTTCGTCGATGGGAACATAGGGTGTCAGACCGACGGGTAAAATGCTTTCCACGCCGCCGAACAGCTGAACATCCTCCAATGTTTCGCTGATATATTGCGGATGGTCAACGCGTACGTGATAAACGGCATACGGGCGTTCCGGAGAATCCGGTGATTCGGAGAAGGCCCGGTCCGGAGCGGAAAGCAAAAGAGAGTCGGTTTTTCCGTCCGCGTTGGTTGTGCGGAATGAAATCAGTACGTTGCCGCTGCCGTCGCCGCAATAAACAGATACGTCCGCTTCGGGAACAGGTATCGCCTGACGTGCCGTATACACCTGCACGACCAGAGCG
>JAHZES010000033.1:0-6370 GCA_019421725.1 Clostridiales bacterium
TTGAGATCGTGCGCGCCAAAAAGCCCCGAAACAACGACCGAGCAGCCGATATTGCTGCCCACTGCAATTGCCATGAAGATCATCGTGATCGGATAAGACGCGCCCACTGCCGCCAATGCGTCCTCTCCGGCAAATTTTCCGGCAATTACACTGTCCGCAATGTTGTACAGCTGCTGAAATACCACGCTGACAAGCATCGGGATCGAAAACCGGCAAAGCACCTTGCCGGGCTTACCCTGTGTCAAATCCGTAATCAATTAGGGTCGCTTCCTTTTTGCAGAATACCGGAGCCGCCGCGTGCAGCTCAGTCCTTTGCTATTATAGCGAAAGATGATCTATAAGTAAAATACTTTATTATTAGATAATCTATAATTTAATTTAATAGATCGTCTGACAAGTACTTTCCCTTGTCAACCATCCGTTTGTTCACTTTCCTACCGCAAAACCGCGCCTTTTATAAACTCTTTTCGGACAAATCCTCATGTTTCACCGAAAAACGGATAAAATAGCAAGAGCATTCCGGCAATTGCACATCCGGATTTGATGAAAGGAATGGTTTCGAAATGAAGCTTCACAAAAACCGCAGAGCAATGATACGGCTGGTCAGCTTTTTCTGCACTGCGCTGCTCGTTCTCGGCGGTTTTACCTATATTGGATATTCCACGGCAAACCGTTACCGCACCCGGTTGGAAAACAGCTTCCGCCGCTCCTTAGAGGAGCTTTCCACTTACCTGTCCAACATTGAAGCCGCACTGACCAAAAGCCTGTATTCCAATTCGCTGCCAGAGCAGTCCCTGCTGTCCGCGCGGCTTCTTCGCGACGCCGGCTGCGCCAAGGAGGCGCTTTCCCAGCTACCGCTGGATCAAGCGCCTCTGGACAAAATTTATCGCTTTCTCTCTCAGACCGGAGAATTTGCCGTCTCGCTTTCGGGCAGACTTTCCGCCGGAGAAGCGCTTCGGAAGGAAGACTACGACAGCCTCGCTTCGCTGCACAGCTATGCACGCACACTGAGTGCCTCCCTGCAGGACTGCACCGCCGGGCTGCTTTCCGGCGAAAACGGAGACTGGTACTTTATTCAAAGGCTTTCGCAGGAGAACGAGATTCTGCCGGCTGTAACGGACGGCTTTCGGGAAATGGAAGCCGGATTTGAAGATTACCCCACGCTGATTTACGACGGACCGTTTTCCGACCACATCCTGCAGCAAACGCCTCGTATGACAGAAGGAAAATCCGATTACGGCGTGACCGCCGCTGCCGCCGCCGCAAAAAGCTTTCTTTCTCTTGGCAATGTTTCGCCCGGAGAGCTGACCCCGCTCGGAAAAAGCGAAGGCAACCTGGCGGTATACTCCTTTGCGCTGGGAAGCATGACAATGGACGTCACCTGCGCCGGTCCGTACGTTGCCCGGGTCATTGATTCGCGCAGCGTGGAAAAATCAGCGATCTCCGTCGAAAGCGCCCGTAAAAATGCACGCATTTTTCTTTCGATGCAAGGCTATTCCGATTTTCAGGAAAGCTATTATTCTGTGGCCGATCATATCTGCACCGTCAATTTTGCCGCGCAGCAAAACGGCGTGATCTGCTACCCCGATCTGATCAAGGTCTCCGTCGCAATGGACAACGGTTCCATCGTTTTGTTCGACGCATGCGGCTACCTGATGAACCACATGAAGCGGGATCTGCCGGAAGCAAGGCTTTCTGCCGAAGAGGCGCGCAAAAAACTAAGCCCGGCGCTGATTCCCGCAGCCGAGCCAAAACTCGCGGTCGTTCCCACAACAGGTGAAAACGAAGCGCTTTGCTATGAATTTCGCTGCACCGGCACCAACGGCGAAACCGTGCTGGTTTACCTGGATACGCAAACCGGTCTGGAGCGCCAGCTATTGATCCTGCTTCAAAGCGACGGCGGTATTCTCACCATTTGAGCTTTATTCTCCGCCCATCCACAAATACTGGCGTAAGTCCACCAACCCCTCGCCGCTGACGGCGACTCCCTCTGCCTCCAGCAGCATTTTCTGCACATCCGGCCCGCCAAACGCAAAATCCGGCGCGAGCCTGCCCTCGCGGTTTACCACCCGGTGGCACGGGATCTCTCCCGGGGCCGGGTTTCGGTGCAGCGCGCCTCCCACCACGCGGGATGCGCGGGGGCTTCCCGCCATCAGCGCGATCTGACCGTAGGTAGTCACCTTTCCCCGTGGAATTTTTTTCACTGCTTCATAAACACGCTGATAAAAATTCAATGAAAGGTCCTCCTGAGATGTAATGTGTAAAGAAACGTTTTCCGTGCCGTTCCCGACTAAGGGCGCGCTTATTTACCACCGGCAAGGCCATCCGGCAGCACTGCCCAAGGACAAAAATCAGAAACAAACACGCCTATTTAGGCGGCAAGCGCGTCACTTTTTCGGCTTCGGACGGCATTTGCATTTTATTCCTAAAGGATTATAATAAAATCAGAGTCCAAATCATGATTTTACTTCTGGAAAGGATGACCACAGCTATGGATCTGGAACGTTTTATCTTTGACGGCACCCGGCGGTTTGAACCCAAAAAATTTGACTCGGCCTATACCTGTGATTATAGCAGCAAGGAAGAAGCTTCACAAAAAATGCTGGCGAATCTAAAGCGGCTTACCGAGCTGCAGGATCGTCTTTATGCGGAAAACAAAGAGGCCCTTCTCATCATTTTTCAGGCGATGGATGCCGCCGGCAAGGACGGCACGATCAAGCATGTGATGAGCGGAATGAACCCGCAGGGCATCGACGTATGGAATTTCAAGCAGCCCTCCGCCGAGGAGCTTGACCACGACTACCTCTGGCGCTGCATGAAACGGCTGCCGGAACGCGGAAAGATCTGTATTTTTAACCGTTCCTATTACGAAGACGTGCTGGTTGGCCGCGTGCACGAGCTTTATAAAAACCAAAACCTTCCGCAGCGTTGCCTGTACGGCAACATTATGAAACGCCGCTACCGGCAGATCCGCGATTTTGAAAAATACCTGTGGGAAAACGGCATTCGTGTTGTCAAATTCTTTTTGGATATTTCCAAGGAGGAGCAGAAAAAGCGTTTTCTCAGCCGCATTGATAACCCTTCAAAAAACTGGAAGTTCTCCGAATCGGATATTCGCGAACGCGCCCACTGGGACGAATACCAGAGAGCATATCGCGATGCCATCAACGCAACCGCAACACCGGAATCCCCCTGGATCGTTGTTCCGGCAGATAAAAAATGGTTTGCCCGGTTGGTGGTTTCGCAGTCCCTGGTAAAAACACTGGAAACCATCGATCCGCAGTACCCTATGCTTCCCTCCGAAACACAGGAAATGCTTGCGGAATGCCGGAAACGGCTTACCGGGGAAAACGAGGAAAATCCCGCCGCGCCGGACGAAGAAAACGCCGGCGCACCGGCAGAAGCGCCCTCTGAAAAAGCGCAGTCCGACGCGTTTCCGGCGCACCGGTAAATTTACACATAAAGCAACTGATCCTGCAGCGCAGGTACAACAGGGCTGCTGTAAAGGAGAACGGTCTCTCTTTTACGGCAGCCCCGCTTACTTTTTCCTGACGCTGCTCAGTCTTCCCAGCTGATTTTCATATTTTCCCCATCGTCCAGAGCTTCATCAATCAGTTTGATCATTTCCAGCGTACTGCGGAAATTCTGCGTCTTGTTCGTATCCAGCCATTGAATCGTACCCTGCCAGGTAGCGTTCTGACGAAACTTGACATGAACCACAAAGGTGGCGCGATCTTTTTCTCTGTCTTCCATTTGACTCACCGCTTCTCCTGCAATAATTTTATTCTTCTTCACTTTCCCGAAATGACGTGACTGAAACGTCGCCTGCGGAAACGAAAGCGTGTCATAAAGGCTTTCCATTGCGTTGAGCATTCCGCAAAGATCATAAAACTGAATTCTTTTTTGAAAATACTCGTTATAGACCCATCCACGAAAGTTTTTCTCTTCGTATGAGGTAATGTGCAGCGCAACCCGAGTTTCCATTGCACTGATTCGCGGTTTTACTGTTCTCACATGACCTCATCCTTTCTTAATTACTTTTATTATAGGATCGAGCGGTCACATTTTAGTCATATAACCAACGACAGGTCACAGTGAAAAAAATTATCTGGTATTCAGCCGTCTGTTCATAGCCTCCAGATTTGTGCTGTACATCCGGGCGGTCTCCCGGGTAATCACACCCTCGCGGTACAGCCGGAACAGATCGTTATCCATTGAAACCATTCCTTCGGCGCTGCCTGAAAAAATAACGTTATCCAGCTGATAGGTCTTTCCCTCCCGAATCAGATTGCGGATGGCGCTGTTCACGACCATGATCTCAAACGCAGGCCGAAGCGCTCCGTCAACTGTGGGGACCAGCTGCTGCGACACGACCGCCTGCAGCACCATGGAAAGCTGGATCCGAATCTGCTGCTGCTGATCGGGTGGAAAAACATCGATCACGCGGTCAATGGTTTTGGCCGCTCCTACTGTATGCAGAGTAGAAAGCACCAGCTGGCCGGTCTCCGCTGCGGTAATCGCTGTTTGAATCGTCTCAAAATCACGCATTTCTCCGAGCAGAATCACATCCGGAGACTGGCGCAGCGCAGCGCGCAGAGCTTTCGCATATCCCTCTGTGTCATGCGATATTTCACGCTGGCTGACGATGCTGTTATGATGCGTATGTAAAAATTCAATCGGATCCTCGATCGTGATGATATGGTCATGAAAATTCCTGTTAATTCTGTCGATGATGCAGGCAAGCGGTGTAGACTTTCCGCTGCCTGCGGAACCGGTAACCAGCACAAGGCCCTTGCGCGTTTTGTAAAGCCCGGTGACCGTCGGCGGAATGTGCAGCTGCTCTGCATCCGGCAGCGTAAACGACACCACGCGCAGCACTGCCGCCATAGAGCCCCGCTGTTTATAAGCGTTGCAGCGAAAACGCCCCAACCCGCTGATGGAAAACGAAAAGTCATCATCACCCGTGCGCAAAAAGCTTTCCATGCTGCGGCCATTGTCATGCTGATAAATTTGCTTCAGCAGCTGCTCGGTATCGGCAGGCAGCAGCTTGTTTTCCTCGGCAGGCAGCAGCTGTCCGTGAATTTTGAGCGTCAGCGGACAGCCGGAAACAATAAAAATATCCGATGCCTGCCGCCGAACGGCATCCTGAAGAACCGAAAGAATCTCGCGTTGCACTGTGTTTTCCTCCGTTTTACCGTCAATTACCCGGCCACACATTCAGCGGCCGATCTTCTTCGGCGTCCGTTTCGCAGATCTGCTCTGACAAAACCCTGCACCGAAAGCTTTCCCCCGGTGCTCCCAGCTCCACTGTGACGCGGAGCTCGCTGACATTGCTGAGCGCAAAGGAATAGTCTGCCTGCATGCCGTCTCCCGGCTCGGCATTTTCCTGCAGGGAGGCCGCCGCATAAGCCGCCAGCACGCGATATCGCTCTGCCGCGTCCACAGCCTTCTCCAGCCGCTGCACCGCAGACTGAGCCTCTGCGCCGGAAAGCCCGATGCTCCGGGCGCGCTCCAGCTCCGTCGCGTCCTCCGGCAGCGCCTGCGCGCGCTGCAGCAACGCATCCAGCCGCGCCAAAACCTCTTGCGCTTCCTCTTCCGCAGAATAGTAGGTCTGCACCGTCTGCACATTTGCCTCCGTCAGCTTCAGATCCGCACGCGCCGAAACAAACGAAAGCACACCGAACGTCGTAATGCAAAGCACCACAAAAATCATCAGAATAGAAGATATTCCCGTTCCCGGATTTGCACTGAACTTGCTTTTCTTTGCCATACCGGTTTTCTGCTCCTTTCCCGCAGACATTAACGCTGCGGAAGGTAATACCCCGTCTTCAACGAAACCAGTTCATCGGCCGCCTCGCCGTTTGAAAATCTTGTTGCATCGATCTGCACGGTTATCATGCGCCCTGGCCCGGTGTTCTCTTCTTCAAACCGAACGGTCAGCTCAAACGCGGCGTTTTTCTCTTCTGCCGCATTCCATTCTTCATCGTAATACAGGCAATATCCCTTTTCGCCGAAAAAAGCGCTGTCGCCCCCCAAACCGGCGGAAAACGGCTCATCTCCGGACGGGTCGTACCCTTGCGCCAACTCAGCCACGGACTGCGCACGGATAAGCGCCCTGTTTTTCTGTTCGCTGAGTACGCTTTTCATATGTCCCTGAACAAACAGCTCCAGCGAAACAACCACAGACAAAGAAAAGAACAGGATAACAATAATGATCTCTACAAAAAATGCATTCCGCTTCTTCGTCCCCGTTTTCCCCATCCCTTTCCTACTTATTCGTCGTTTTGCCGCACACGGATGCTCAGCTCCACGGGAGCCCCTTCGCTTTGCTCCGCGCGGATCGTCAGCACGCCGTCGTACTCGGCAAAGC
>JAHZES010000033.1:6463-6740 GCA_019421725.1 Clostridiales bacterium
ACAGATCGGTCTCTGCACCGTAAAACTCGCAGAGAAAGCCGTTATAATCATAAATATAAGTAACGTACGCGGCGTCCTGCGTGCGCTCCTTTAACGCCAGAACCGAAACGCCGTTCACGGTTTTCAGCTCGGCTTCCTTTCCGTTGGCACGAACCTTGTTCGCAATGTAAGAAACGGTGGTGCGAAGCTGATTGTTTCGATCCATTCTGGCAACAGTGGAACGATAAGCGTTGCCGCCGATCAATACCAGAAAAAAAGACAGCACGGCAAACAGCGT
>JAHZES010000033.1:6750-9588 GCA_019421725.1 Clostridiales bacterium
GCGTCAACAGAACCAGCGCAAAAACAGTGTCTGCCGAGCGGCTGCGTTCATGATCCTTCATCTGTATTTCCTCCGTCCCCCACACGAACCACCTCAATATACGGCATCACATTGGAACCGATGCAGTCATACAGCACCGCATAACGGTCATAATCCACAATCACTCCGTAATGCTCCTCCAAATAGCTTACGCTCGCAGGGTAAAAGCCCTCAATCGCGTAGCAGCTCACGGCCGCTTTGCGAAGTGCGTCCGCCGTACGCTGCAGGCTTGCGTGATCCTCGCTTTGCTCCGTGTTGACTACGCCGCACCAAAAGCCGCCCGCAGCAGCGGCAAACAGCAATACAGAACCGGCCAGGCCAAGCCAACTGTGCTTCTTTTTTACCCGATACAGCTTCACTTCGGGTTCGCCGCCTTTCCTTTAACCGATCGAAGACATGATTCCCATCAGCGGGAGCATTACCGAAAGCAGCACTGCACCGATCACAACAGAAAGCACAGCGATCAGCAGAGGCTCGATGAGTGAAACAAAAGATTCCAGCGAGCGGTCGATCTCTTCCTCATAAAGAGAAGCCAGCTTCTTCATCACGGAATCCAGCGTGCCGGTAGCGTAGCCCACCGAGATCATTCTGGCATAAACGCCGGAAAAAATTCCGGTCTCCGTAATCGCCTGTGCAAAATTCTTTCCGTCGTCAATTTTTTTACGGCATTCGGCAACTTTCTGAATCACATTTTCATCGTCCAGCACAGTGGGCATCAGCTCCAGCATACGATCCGTATCATACCCGCTGGAAAGCATCATGGAGGCGACGGATGCAAAACGGCCCGACGCAATTTTGGCCGAAAGCCCGCGTGTTCCCGGCAAACGCCCCAAAAGCGCCGAAATTCCCGTTCCTTTTGCGCGCGACCAGACTGCCAGAGCGATCAGCACAATCACCGCCAGCGCCATCAGCACCAAAACGCACTTGCTTACAATGCTGCCGATATTCATAACCGTCACCGAAACCGCCGGCATCTGGCTGCCAAGCTCTCTGAACACTTTGTCGAACACCGGCAAAACCTTCGCCACCAGAACTCCAACCACAACGGCCATCATTGCCACCAGCACCAACGGATATACCACCGCGCTTCGAACCGATGCTTTCAGGCTGTCCTCCCGCTCATAGTAGACCGCCAGCGAACTCATGACCTCCTCCAGTTTGCCGGTGCTTTCTCCGATTTGGATCATGTTCACCATATATTCCGGAAAAACGCCTGCCGCCCGAACCGCCTCGCAAAGCGAACCGGAGGCCTGTATTACGTTATTCATCTTCTGAAAAAAATCGGAACCGTTCTCTTCTTCGCCCGCCAACGCCGCGATTCCATCATGCAGTGGAATCCCCGACTGAAGGATCAGCGAAACCTGTGAACAGAAGAGCGCCGTTTCTCCCGCGGAAACGGTGTTCCCACTTTTCTGCGCTTTCTTTTCCATTCTGACAACCATTCCTTTCTATACCCGCCGCCCAACACGCAGCGTGCTTTAAAGCCCGCTTAATAAACCCGGAGCGTTGTGTATCCGTTTTCTGTCGGCGTTACGCCTCCGGCTGCAAAGGTGGTATCCGCAAAATTCCACTTTCCGCCTGAAAACGAAATTTTAACTGCGATCCATCCGGTATTCTGCAAATAGATATAATTCCAAGCATGGTTCATACCGTCCTTTGTCCCAATCGCCAACCTGGTTGGGATCCCCTGCGCACGCAGCATGGCCGCTGTGAGGGCCGCATAATCAAAGCATATGCCCTTGCCGCTCGCAAGAATGGAATCCACATCCGGCAGATAACCCGCGGTGACCGACGACGCCTTTGCGGAATCATATGTAATATGAGTTGTAACGTAATGGTAAATGGCGGCAACCTTCTGCGCCTCATTGGCGGCATTGACACAAAGGTCAAACGATTTTTTGACTGCGCGGGAGGATGCCGAATAGTCGACAAACTGATTGGGATAGAGAAACGGAATCAGGGAAGAGGAAAGCTCAACAGGAACGGTCGCTCCATAAATTTTGCGGTACTTGGAGCCGGTCGTGTTTTCCATTACCTTGATTTCGTAGCTGCCGTTTCCCATCTGCAGCGGAAACGTGTACCAGACTCCCGGTTTTACATCGTAATTATACGTGGCCGAAGCCTTGATCTGAAGCTTCAGTCTGGCGCCGCCGCTGTAATCCGTATAAAACATTACATACCCCTGCGCCGTATTGCTGGCATCGATCTTATTGACGCCGTCGGTATAAACCGCCGTTCCCGAGGCCACCGGCTGACGGATGGTGATCGCCCCCGAAAAAGCTCCCGCTGCCGGAATGATCACGCTCGTTTCGCCGCCCGGCTTCTTACCGGAGGAGGTCTCGCTCGGTGCTGACGGCTTAGCGGGCGCCTGTACCTGCGGCTTGCCGGACACCTGCGGTCTGCTTGCGGCAGACGCCGCCGAAGATACCTCTGAAACGCTTTCCGACGAAGATGACACCTCTTCACCGGAAGAGCCCTCCCGGCTCTGGGGCGCCGAGGAAAATACTGCATCACTGCTTTCCGGCTGCTCCGGCAGGCTCCTTACCGGGCCGGACGATGCCTCAGCCGAATCTGTCTCCGAAAGCTCCGTTTGGGAACACGCAGAAAACAGAATCACTGCCGCCAAACATGCGGCAGTGATTCGTTTGGTAATTTTCATCTTTCAAACCACATTCCTTCCGCCGCGAAACCGCACAAACCTTCTTGCAGAATCAACCGTCTTCCACCGGCTCCACCAGACAGACCATCGTGCGCAGCTCTACATCGTTGCGTTTGTTGGCCTTTCGAAAATCCAGAACC
>JAHZES010000033.1:9598-14764 GCA_019421725.1 Clostridiales bacterium
AAGGACTGTAACGCCAAACAACGTCTCCCCGGCGCAGGCCGCTCAGCACACACTGGCTAAGACATTCCATCGTCGGCTGCAAAACGTCTTTTTCCGGTACATTCCCGTCGTGATCTACCAGCGTGATCAGCCCCAAATGAATGGAAAGCCCCGTTCGGGTAATCATTCGGGCCTGTACGCGGTAAATATTTTTAAACACCTCGTAATCGTCGCAAAAATACGCTCCCTTATTGCGGATGTAGGTTTCTTTCAGCTCATCCCGAATAATAGAAAGATCCATTTCGAGGTTATGAAACTCCTCCACCAGCATTTTGTGCTGGCGCTTGGTTTCTTCGCTGAGACTGACACCGAATTCCTTGTAAAAAAGATTGGTAATATAATTGTAATGGGCAAGCGCACGACTGTTCTGGCCGGTACCTGCATAGCCCTCCATCAAATACCGATGGATACGTTCGTCAAATTGATCGTACTCCACCGCCTGCCCGCACAGCGCGACCATTTCTTCATAACGGCACTGCTGGTGCAGGATCTCCGCCGCACGCAGCACATAATCGTTGTAAAGCGTTGCATAATGCGTGCTCTTGAACATCACCCATTCGGCATAAGACGATTTTGGAAGAAAAGCGCCGCGATACAGGTCGATCGCCTGACGGTATTTCTCCACTTTTTTATTTTCGTCGGCTTCTTCTGCCGCCTGACGCCCAAGCTCTTCGAATTGCTCCGCGTCAATTTCAACCGGAAGCACATCGTTCCACGCATAAGCGCTGGTAACATATTGGATCAGCTCCGGCCCGATAGACTCGTCCAGCGTTTTCAGCACCGAACGCGCACGGTAAACAAGGTTTTTCAGCGCACCGACGGGGTTATCGCTGTCTTCCTCGTTCCACAGCGTTTCAATCAGCTTATCTTGCGGAACGGCGCTCTTTCTGTTAACCAATAAATATTCAATCAATATCCAGACCTTTTTAATACGGCTGACATCGTCGGTCAGAACCCGGTCTCCCAGACGGATCGAAAATTCGCCAAACATTTTTACCTGCAGGCCCTTTCTCACCGTTTTGTTTTCCTGTTCCATCCGTCAATCCCTCCGTTGGCTGCGGGCATCCGACCGCGCCTGCTTTTCTGAATACAGATCAACATCATCATACACGATCTTATGTTATATCATACCATTTCGCACTCCGACTGTCAATTGCGTCAGAACATAAAAAACAAATTTCTGCGCCAATAAAAGCCGCCTTTTCGCTTTCGGTTCTTTGTCCGTACAAAATTTTCGCAATTGCATTCCGGAGACCGCAGCGGTAAAATAAGCTTATGAAACCAACGGAAAGGTCTGATCTGAATGAAACACGCTATCCTGATTCCGGACTCCTTCAAGGGTACCCTCTCCTCGACAGAGATCTGCTCGGTGCTCAGGAGTGAGATACTGCGCCGTTTCCCCGACTGCGTCATCTCCTGTGTTCCGGTTGCCGACGGAGGCGAGGGCAGCGTCGACTGCTTTTTGACCGCGCTGGGCGGCAAGCGGATACCGGCGACGGTCCGCGGGCCGTTTGGCGAACCCGTGGACGCATTCTTCGGTTTACTTCCGGACGGAAAAACAGCGATCGTCGAAATGGCCGCCTGCGCGGGGCTTCCGCTTGCCGAAGGCCGCCTTGACCCCTTGCGCGCAACAACCTTTGGGGTCGGCGAGCTGTTTCTTGCCGCTGCAAGGCTTGGCGCTTCCAGAATCATTGTAGGTCTGGGCGGCAGCGCGACCAACGACGGCGGCTGCGGCGCTGCGGCAGCCTGCGGAGTGCGCTTTCTGAACCGGTCCGGGGAACTGTTCGTCCCAACAGGCGGAACTCTGGCGCAAATTGCCCATATTGATATCTCCGGGCTTTCTCCGTCTTTGCGGGATGTGCAGTTTACCGCCATGTGCGATATCGACAATCCACTCTATGGACCAAACGGCGCCGCAGCTGTGTTTTCCCCGCAAAAGGGTGCTTCCGTCAGTCAGGTCACACTGCTGGATGACGGTCTGCGTTCGCTTTCGGCGGTTATTTCCCGCGACCTTTCCTGCGAGGTCGCCCTCTTGCCCGGCGGCGGCGCCGCCGGCGGAATGGGGGCCGGAATGTCCGCATTCTTCGGCGCTTCGCTGCGATCCGGCATCGATATCGTCCTGGATACCGTTCGGTTTGACCGGATGCTGCAAACGGCCGACTGGGTCTTCACAGGCGAAGGCAGGCTTGACAGCCAAAGCCTTCGCGGCAAGGTGGTAATTGGAGTAGCACAGCGCGCCAAAGCAGCCGGAATCCCCGTCATTGCGGTAGTTGGCGACGCCGAGGACAATCTTGACGGCGCTTATGAAGCCGGCGTCACCGCTGTGTTTCCCATCAACCGCCGTGCGCGGAGCTTTCAGGAGATCCGCCACCTGAGCCGCTCCTTTCTGGCGCAGACGGCCGGAGATATTCTTCGGCTGATCGCCCGGGCGGAACAGCTGCGGTCGGAGCCATCAAAGTAACCGGCGCAGAGAAAGAAGCCGCACCGCAATAAAGAAGCCGCACCGCAATAAGAAATTTTGCAAAAAATTAAAGGATGATGTACAAAAATGAGAAAGAAATTTACAAGCAAAACATATTTGCGTGGCGTTTCTGATTGGGATTTTGTTATGCAAAAGCAAAAATCAGAAAATTACTATCTAAGCATTAAAAAAATAAATGAAATTGATCAACCTTTTATTGTTGATATTTCAGGACAAAGTGTCGTATATATTGACAATGGGTACTATATAATAGAGTTTACCCCATTAGAACAGTTTTACAATGCAAGAGTATTTCTTGATAGAAACGCAGAGGTGTTAGGATATTATTTTGATATAAGTCGTGGAAATGGTGTTGAGGAAAATATACCATATTATGATGACTTGTATTTAGATATTATTCACTGTCCAGCAGATAATGGTTTTACAGTAATTGATGATGAAGACGAATTGTTGGAAGCATTAAATACTGGAAAAATAACAAGGGAAGAATTCGATTTGGCAAACGAGGTTTGTTCTAGACTGTTTGAAGAAATTCTGGCAAATAAAAACATATTTGTTAATATAGATAAGAAAGAATTGATTCAAAGATGGTTTAAATAAAAATCCCGTTGCTCCTTACAAACATGCTTTAAAAATCAAGGTAAATACCAAGATGAGACTATTTGGCAATATTTGTCAGTAGTCTTTTATATTGAGCAAATTAAGTATAAATGTTAAATTCATGTCATTGACATTTTTCTTTTTTTGTATATTATTTTAGAAAGTATAAAAGAAAAAGAGGGAAATTTAATGATTGATTTACATACCGAATTTTATAGAATTTTTCTGAACTCAAAAAAATTATGCTATTCTTCATTTTTATTGAAAAATAGCATAATTTATAACTTTTGAACTTTTATAAATTCTCTTAAATTCCCTTGAAAAAGGGTAAAATATGGTCGAGGCGACAGCGCGACCAACGACGGCGGCTGCGGCGCTGCGGCAGCCTGCGGAGTGCGCTTTCTGAACCGGTCCGGGGAACTGTTCGTCCCAACAGGCGGAACTCTGGCGCAAATTGCCCATATTGATATCTCCGGGCTTTCTCCGTCTTTGCGGGATGTGCAGTTTACCGCCATGTGCGATATCGACAATCCACTCTATGGACCAAACGGCGCCGCAGCTGTGTTTTCCCCGCAAAAGGGTGCTTCCGTCAGTCAGGTCACACTGCTGGATGACGGTCTGCGTTCGCTTTCGGCGGTTATTTCCCGCGACCTTTCCTGCGAGGTCGCCCTCTTGCCCGGCGGCGGCGCCGCCGGCGGAATGGGGGCCGGAATGTCCGCATTCTTCGGCGCTTCGCTGCGATCCGGCATCGATATCGTCCTGGATACCGTTCGGTTTGACCGGATGCTGCAAACGGCCGACTGGGTCTTCACAGGCGAAGGCAGGCTTGACAGCCAAAGCCTTCGCGGCAAGGTGGTAATTGGAGTAGCACAGCGCGCCAAAGCAGCCGGAATCCCCGTCATTGCGGTAGTTGGCGACGCCGAGGACAATCTTGACGGCGCTTATGAAGCCGGCGTCACCGCTGTGTTTCCCATCAACCGCCGTGCGCGGAGCTTTCAGGAGATCCGCCACCTGAGCCGCTCCTTTCTGGCGCAGACGGCCGGAGATATTCTTCGGCTGATCGCCCGGGCGGAACAGCTGCGGTCGGAGCCATCAAAGTAACCGGCGCAGAGAAAGAAGCCGCACCGCAATAAGAAATTTTGCAAAAAATTAATAAAATGGAATGTGCAATGTATTGAAATGCAGACAATTTTATGATAAAGTATATTGACACAGTTATGCAAAGGCGCGGCCGCAGAACAGCGCCATTTTAGGCAGAACAGCGGAAAGCCCGGAGCTGCCGAACGCGAAGCAGCAGGCCCATAGCAGAGCTTTGTATCTTCTGTCCTGGGAGTTATTTGTTCGGTGTGGGGTAACAATTTTTTTGCGGAAATATAATGTACGGAGGCCAAATCCGATGGTAAAAGAAAAATATCTGCCGTATGTGGAACCGGAGCAACCGCCGGAGCCGTCCAAATCGCCCAAGGAGATCAAAAGGGAAAAGCGTGAAAACTTCTGGTTTTACAACAAAACAAAAATTATTGTCGCACTCTGTGTAGTCGCTGCCATTCTGATCACCTGGCAGCCCTGGAAGACGACCATTGATCCCGATTATACGGTTGGGTTGATGAGTCAGTACTACTGGAACGACGCGCAATTGGAAGAGCTTGAGAACATGCTTCGTCCTTACGGCAAGGATCTCAACGGAGACGGCGTCGTCAAGGTAAACGTATCGTTTTATCAGCTGAGCTCTCCGGACGATGCTGGACTGAGCGTACAGGAGGTTCAGGCGTATAATACACGTTTCATCGGCGACCTGCAGACAGGCGAAGTAATTCTGTTCATCGGCGATGAAGCCAACATCAAGCTGAACGGCATTGATCAGGGGCTGCTCGCCAAAACGGACGAGGATCTCTCTCTGGTCGGCGACGACGAAAAGGTTACCGTTGATGACGTTGCGGTCAACTGGAAAACCTGCGATGCCATCAGCAAGGATTCAATGTTCAGCCATTTTACCACCGATTTTTATTTCGCTATTCGCGGTAAAGAAGGCACCGTCAAGAATA
>JAHZES010000034.1:0-288 GCA_019421725.1 Clostridiales bacterium
GCTGACCATTCTGCTTTACCAGTCCGTCGTTACGGTCCTTCGCAAGGCTCATATGCTGCCGCAGCCGCAGAATGCCGTAAAGCGCCGCAAGCTTAGTATTGGAATTGCCATAGCGGCGTTTCTCTGTACGGTGACGCTGCTGGCGGTGGCGTTGGTATGGGGCGGCGTTCTGTAAAGTATGTTTTTAACAACAGGGGCGCACCGGTGTTTGCCGGTGCGCCCCTGTTGTTAAAAGAGTTTAAGAAAAATTACAAATTATAAAATTACAAAACCTTTGAAAGAAAGTCC
>JAHZES010000034.1:298-1289 GCA_019421725.1 Clostridiales bacterium
GGTGTGCAAAGAATTCCTGCGGCGGCGCCTCTTCCAGGATCACTCCGCCGTCCATAAACAGCACCCGGGTGGCAACCTCTCGGGCAAAGCCCATTTCGTGCGTCACGATCACCATCGTCATTCCTTCATTGGCCAGCTGCTTGATCAAGTCGAGTACTTCGCCGACCATTTCAGGATCCAGCGCAGAGGTTGGTTCGTCAAACAGCATGACCTTCGGGTTCATTGCCAGCGCACGGATGATCGCAATGCGCTGCTTTTGCCCGCCGGAAAGCGTGGACGGGTAAACATCCGCTTTTTCCTCCAGACCGATTCGCTGCAGAAGCTGCTTGGCGTGAGCCTGCTCTTCGGCAATAATTTGTTTTTTGCTGATCGAAGTGTCGGGCAGCGGAAGCTTTTCTTTACGGAAAAGGTTTGTAAATTTGCGAAGCGCCGCCCGCCGAACCGCTTTTTTACGTTCGCTGTTGCGAATGTGTACCGGCGCAAGCATAATGTTCTGAATTACGGTTTTATTGTTGAACAGATTAAATTGCTGGAACACCATGCCGATATGGCGGCGGTGCAGGTTGATATCCACCCGCATGTCGGCCAGATCCTCGCCCTCAAAAATGATGGAACCGCCGGTGGGATCCTCCATACAGTTCAGGCAGCGCAAAAATGTGCTTTTGCCGCTGCCTGAAGGGCCGATGATCGCGACCTTTTCGCCCTCATGAATCGTCACATTGATGTTTTTGAGCACTTCGAGCTCGCCGTAGCTTTTCTGAAGATTAATTACGTCGATCACTTTTTCTCAGGCTCCTTTCCATCAATTTGATCATCATGGAGATCAACAGCACCAGAACGATATAAATCAATGCCATTACAAGGTACGGCACCATAAACTCATATGAGTTGGAGCCGATGTTGTTGAATGCAACATACAAATCGGCGGCGCCGACAAAGCTGACGACAGATGTCTCTTTGATCAGAGAGATAAATTCGTTGCCGAGCGTCG
>JAHZES010000034.1:1299-4413 GCA_019421725.1 Clostridiales bacterium
ATGGCATACGGCACGACGATACGCGTCCTAGTGACCGAATAGCTTAACCCCACAGCCCGTCCGGCCTCCAGCTGGCCGAGGTCAACTGACTGAATACCGCTTCGCATGATCTCCGAAACATAGGCGCCGCTGTTCAGGCCAAATACCAGAATACATACATTGAGCGACGGCCAGTTAGCGCCAAAAAGCGGCAGCAAAACATAATAGGCGACAAGCAGCTGAACCACGATCGGCGTTCCGCGGAACAGGCCAACGTAAAAACTGCAGATTCCGTTCAAAATGCGCGGCAGAAGACGGTATTTTGGGAACACCCGCACAACGGCGATCAGCGTACCGATCAGGATACCGATCAGAAGACCGAGCACGGCGATCAAGACCGTGTTTTTCAGTCCGGTCAGCACGTAAGAGCAACCGTTTTGATTGGTAAAGATGTCCCAGAAATTCCGGAGCTTTGATTCAAAATTCCCCATGACACTTCCCCTTTATACAGCAAGGTCCCCGCTCCTTTGCAACAAAGGAGCGGGGGCGATATTCGTGTTTTGCGTTGGATTATTGTCGGATCGGTCAGTTGACCTTGTTCATCGCGTTTGCAATGCACAGAGCCGGCGCTTCATCGATCACAACAAACTTGATGTTGCCGTTAATCATATCCTGAACGGCAAGAGAACCGTTTTTATAGCCGACAGCTTCCAGATTGGAAAAGCCTGCAAACTCCCATTCCTCGTCGCCGGCAATGTACTTCTGGCCGGTGGTGCCGTTCTGGCAGCCAACCTTGGAGGAAGGAAGACCGTTCAGTACTTTTTCCACATCCTCAGCGGTTTTGCAGCTGTCGAAGGTCGTGTCGTTTTCCATCACCACGAGCTTTTGGGAAGCGTTATAATAAGTATCGGAGAACGTAACATATTCCTTACGGTCTTCTTTTACAGTCAGGCCGGCCATGGCAACGTCGGCTTTCTTCTGGCTGACGGAAAGGCAGACGGCGTCAAAATCCATGTTGGAGATCACCAGCTCCTTGCCGAGATATTCGGCAAGCCCTGCGGCAATTTCCATGTCGATGCCGTAGTAAGTGTCGCCCTTCATGTATTCGAACGGCTCAAATGCGGCGTTCGTTGCAACCACCAGCTGATCCTTAGAGCTGTCGAGCGCAGCGGAAGTTACGCCGGTCGGTTCGCCGTCACCGAAATAGTTATTGCAGATCTTGTCGAAGGTTCCGTCCGATTTGATCTTGCTGATATATTCGTTGACCTTTGCAAGCAGCTCGGCATCATCCTTCTGAACACCAAAGGCGTATTCTTCCTGTGTCAGCTGGATATCGACCACCTTAACTTTTTTGCTGGCAGTGTTGCCGCCCGAGCAGCCGACAGACAAAATGACCATTGCGCCGGCAAGAAGCATTGCGCAGATTTTCATAATCTTTTTCATTTTTGATTTCCTCCTTCAATCTTTTTCATTTGGAATGCGTTTATTATACGCTTTGTCGACGAATAAATCAACCGTAAAAATGTATAAAGATACAATTTATTTTTTCTTTTATCTCGTTGATTCTTATCGTTTTCTCAGCGGGAGAAAAGAAACGCCGGAAAATTTCAGTGCGGAGGACGGCGGACGCGCTTGCTGCTGCCGCAGGGATGTGCTATACTGAAACATAAATGACTGGCGAGAGGATTCTGTGCGGACGGAATATTTGCCGCAGTATCCGCGCGGATTCCTTCAGAAAGGAACGGTTAAGGCGATAAGATGGCTGCTGAACTGAAAACAAATGCAATGAGGATTCTGGAACGCGAAAAAATTCATTATATCATTCATGAATATGAAAGCCGTGACGGATTGATCGACGGGATTTCCGCAGCACATAAAATGGGTATTCCGGAAGAGAAGGTGTATAAAACCATAGTGACCAAAGGCTGCGGGCGCGATTATTATGTATTCGTTGTGCCGGTGGCGAAAGAAATTGATTTGAAAGCCGCAGCCCGGGCAGTGGGAGAAAAATCGGTTGCGTTGATACCGGTGTCGGACTTGAACCGTGTGACCGGGTACATTCGGGGAGGCTGCTCGCCCGTTGGCATGAAAAAGCAGTTTGCCACCGTTTTGGACGATTCGTGCCTTGCTTTGGAAACCATGGTGGTCAGCGCAGGGAAGATTGGCCATCAGGTGGAGATTGCTCCGACTGATCTGCAGAGGGCGACCGGAGCCAAATTTGCGCCGGTCAGCACAGAGCCGGCGCGTTGAATGCATGGGCAGAGCAGCAATGAAAACTTGCGGTGTTTCCCGCGAACTGCTTTTGGTGCGGGTTTTCCCCGTGCAGCCGCGCAGTGTTGGGGGAAGTCCGTTATAACGGATATGAATAAATCAAGGAATAAAGGACGGTTTGAATGAAAAGGAATCAGGCAGAACTTAATGCCGCGCAGATCGGAACAAAGCAGGAGCGCGGCGCATTTTATCGCTCGGTGTTTTCGCTGGTGATCCCGATGGCACTGCAGAATTTGATCAATGTCGCGGTCTCCTCGGCGGATGTTGTGATGTTGGGCCGCGTGGGAGAAACGGCGCTTTCCGGCGCATCGCTCGCCGGTCAGGTGCAGTTTATCATGACATTGATTTTGTTTGGGCTTTCGTCCGGCGCCGCGGTGCTTACCGCACAATACTGGGGCAAGCGCGATATCCGTACAATTGAAAGGGTCCTTGGAATTGCCATGCGCTTTGCGCTGCTGGTGAGCGCTGTTTTCACCGCTGCGGTCTGGATCGCGCCCGAACCCATTATGAAGATATTTACGCCGGAGCAGCCGGTGGTAGAGGAAGGCGTGAAATATCTTAAAATAATATCCTTTTCGTATATTTTCACTGCTTTCACACAAATTTATCTTAACGTAATGCGCAGCGTGGAGCGTGTGATGATCGCAACGGTGGTGTATCTGATTTCCCTGCTGCTGAATATTTCACTCAATGCGGTCTTTATCTTCGGTATGCTCGGCTGCCCCGCAATGGGAGTTTCCGGAGCAGCGCTGGCGACGCTGATCGCACGGCTCACGGAATTTGCGATCGTAGTCGTTTACAGCCTGTGTATTAACCGCCAGGTGCGGTTTTGCTTTAAGGATCTGTTTGGCCGCCACCGGGAGC
>JAHZES010000034.1:4432-14667 GCA_019421725.1 Clostridiales bacterium
TTCTGAAATATTCGCTGCCGGTAACGGCGAATGAGATGCTCTGGGGCGTCGGCGTTTCAGTCAATTCGTTGGTGATCGGCCATATGGGGCAGTCGGCGGTCGCTGCTAATTCGGCAGCGCAGGTAGTGCGTCAGCTGGCGACGGTCGTTTCGTTCGGTATTGCAAACGCGACGGCCATTCTGATCGGTAAGGTGATCGGTGCGGGACGGGAGGATCTGGCGGAGGTTTACGGCAGGCGCTTTGTACGGCTCACGCTGGCTGCGGGACTTTTGGGGGCCTGTGTGGTGTTGGCGGTGCGGCCCGCGGTGCTCGGTGTAATGAACCTTGGGCCGGAAGCCAGCGGGTACCTCTCTTTTATGATGTTTGTAATGTCTTACTTTGTTTTCGGGCAGTCGTACAACACAACGATCATCGTCGGTGTGTGCCGCGCAGGAGGAGACACAAAATTCGGATTGTTGCTCGATTCCACGGTGATGTGGGGATTTTCCATTTTGCTGGGCGTTCTCGGTGCATTTGTGTTCCATTGGAGCGTGCCGGTCGTTTATGTGCTGCTCATGAGCGACGAGGTGGTCAAGCTGCCGATCACTACATGGCGGTATTTTTCAAAGAAATGGCTGCGCAACGTAACGCGGGATGAGGCGGCCGAAGCATAAAAGGATCGTTGTCCGCATATGATTCTGCAAATGAATTTTGCCCCGGGGAGAACCTCCGGGCAGAAGGAGCGTGCAGGATCATGGCGGAAAATGAAAGAAAAGCCGGGAATACGGCAGAATATACATTTATTGATCGCAATATCCGGAGAAAAAGCGAAAAGGAAGGCTGCAGCGCAGTGGATCACCCGCTGCGGGCGGAGGATGGAACAGAGGAATTCCCCGAAGAACCCTTTGGAGGGGAGAACGAACCGGCGGTTTCTGGGAGAACTGCAGCAAAACCGCGGCGTTCGGCCGCGCTGCTGCTTGCGATACAAACGGTGCTTGCGGTGCTGCTGCTGGCCGGCGCAGCGGCCATTCGGCTGATCGGCGGAGAAACGGGGCAGCAAATTGCGCAGGAGTACTACCGACTGACAGAGTCCGGTGCGGTCGATTTGAAAAGCCTTTTTGCGCCGATCGCCTCGGAATCAGGAACGGATTCCAAAGAAGAACCGGCGCAGAGTCTCTCTCCTCAAGGTTCGGAACCGGATGCTTCCGCAGACGGATCACGATCGGTTCCCGCGCAGGAGGGGCCGGCTGCTCCGGGGGGCTGAGCCATGCTGCACAGACCACGGTTTACGCCGGTCTCTTTCCGGATTTTTGGCTGCAGAGTGGAGATTAACCTTTTTTTCTGCGCAGGGCTGGCGCTGGTGTTGATGATGGATCCGACCGGAACCGTGTGCTGGTGTGTGGTTGCTGCGGCGCTGCACGAGCTGGGACATATGGCCGTGATGGCGGCGCTGGGGTATACGCCCTGCGTGCTGCGCCTTACGGTGTTCGGCGCCCGTCTGCAGCACACAGGCGCCGTTACGCAAACATATTGGAAGGATTTTCTGGTTGCCGTTGCCGGTCCGCTGTGCAATATTTTTTCATTTTCCCTGCTGTTGGCTGCGGGCAGATGCTCCGGGCTGCTGATCTGGCAGGCAGTTCGGGTGCCGGCCTATACTCATCTGGCAATCGGCGCGTTTAATCTGCTCCCGGTAGAGCCGCTGGATGGTGGTCAGGCGGTCAGTGCAGTGCTCCACAGGCTGTTTCCGATGGAAAAAGCAGACGTGATCATGAATTTTATCACTTTCTGCTTCCGCTGGGGGCGGCAGGCTTTTTTGTTTTGCTGCGTTCGCGCGGCAACTATTCGCTGCTGCTGCTTACACTTTATCTCACGGCTCTTTTTGTGTTGAAACGGCGTTGAAATGCCGTGAATTTTGCGGTAGAATAAAAATGATATTGAAGTGAAATTTGAATTGGAACGCCGCCATTGCAGCGCGCTTTTTTGAAAAACAGGCGATTCCGATCAGGAAAGAACAACCGAAGGGACTGAATCAAAATCGTTAGCAAAGAAATTGAATCTTTTTTGCTCGGTGTGCAGAAGCCCGGGCGATACACCGGCGGCGAGCTGAATGCCGTCGTCAAAGACAAAAAGCAGGTCGACGTGCGTTTCGCGTTTTGTTTCCCGGATATTTATGAGGTCGGTATGTCGCATCTGGGAATGAAGATCCTTTACAGCCAATTCAATGAGGTGCCCTACATTTGGTGCGAGCGCGTGTTCGCGCCGTGGGTCGACATGGAGGAGGAGCTGCGTAAACGCGACATCCCGCTGTATGGGCTGGAGAGCGGCGATCCGATCACAAATTTTGATTTTATCGGATTTACGCTGCAGTACGAGCTGAGCTACACTAATGTGCTGAATATGCTTGAGCTGGCAAAAATTCCGCTTCTGGCAAAGGATCGCGGCGATTTGCTGGGGCAGATCGTCGTGGCGGGGGGGCCGTGCGTCTGTAATCCGGAGCCGCTTTGTGATTTTATTGATCTTTTCTTTTTGGGCGAAGGCGAAGAAGTAGATCTCGAGGTGATCGAGCTCTATCGCGCCTGCCGTGCAGAAGGTGTCGGCAAACGTGAATTCCTGCGCCGGGCGGTACAGATCGAAGGCGTTTATGTGCCGTCGCTGTACGAGATTTCATATCATGAGGATGGGACGCTTGCGGCGATAACGCCGAAAGAGGGAGCGCCGTCCCGAATTCGCAAGCGGATTATTCGGGACATGGATACCTGCTATTATCCGGAAAATTTTGTTGTGCCATTCCTCGACATCGTGCATGACCGCGCGGTGGAGGAGGTGCTTCGCGGTTGTATCCGCGGCTGCCGTTTTTGCCAGGCAGGGTTCATTTACCGCCCGGTGCGTGAAAAATCGCCGGAAACGGTTGCGCGCCAGTGCGCTGCGCTTTGTGGGAACACCGGTTACGACGAGGTTTCGCTTTCCTCTCTGAGCACCAACGACTATACGGCTCTGCAAACGTTGCTCGCCGATACGAAGGATTGGGCGGAACGCGAAAAAATCAGCCTTTCGCTGCCGTCTATGCGTGTGGACGCATTTTCGGACGAGCTGGTGCAGAGTCTGCAGTCGCTGCGCCGCAGCGGATTGACCTTTGCGCCGGAGGCGGGGACTCAACGCATGCGCGATGTCATTAACAAGAATGTTACGCAGGAGGAGCTGCTTGACACATGCCGCCGTGCGTTCCGGGCGGGGTGGACAACCGTTAAGCTGTATTTCATGATCGGGCTGCCCACCGAAACACTGGACGACGTTGCGGGGATCGCCGATTTGGGACAGGCAGTGGTGGATGAATTTTATGCACTGCAGGATCGGCCAAGGGGAAAGAGCGTGCAGGTAACGCTCAGCGCTTCGGCGTTTGTGCCAAAGCCGTTCACACCCTTCCAATGGGTAGCGCAGGATACGGTGGAAAGCTTTCGTGAGAAGCAGCGCCATTTTGTCGGATCCACGCATTCCCGCAAAATCAAGTGCAATTATCACGATGCGGAGGCGAGCGTTCTGGAGGGCGCTTTTGCGCGCGGAGACCGCAGGCTGGGAGCGGTGCTGCTCCGGGCGCAGCAGTCCGGCTGCCGGTTGGACGGCTGGGGCGATTTTTTCAGCTACGACCGGTGGATGCAGGCGTTTGACGAATGCGGGATCGATCCGGCCTTTTACTCGCACCGTGCGCGCGGTTACGAAGAACTGCTGCCATGGGATCATCTGGATTATGGCGTCAGCAAGGCATTTTTGCGTTCAGAGTACGAAAAGGCATTGAAAGCGCAGACAACGCCGAACTGCCGCGAAAAGTGTTCGGGCTGCGGCGCGGCTTGCTGGAAGGCGGGTGTTTGTGTTGCAGACCGTTAGGATCTGGTTTCGAAAAATGGGGAGCGCGAAATACATTTCGCATCTTGACCTTTCCCGATGCATGGCGCGCGCGCTTCGGCGGGCGCATGTGCCCGCGTGGTATACCGAGGGCTTCAGCCCGCACCTGTTTGTTACATTTGCGCTGCCGCTTTCGCTTGGCCAGGAGGGGGAGCGCGAATCGATGGATATCCGGCTGCCGGAGGATTATCCGCCTGCACAGGCGGCCAAAGCGCTGGGCGGGGCTCTGCCGCCTGGCCTTGAGGTGATCGGCGCTGCTTTGCCCGTGCAAAAGCCGGGCGATGTTTCGGCGGCGCGCTTCCGGCTGGAGTTTTCCGGGGAAGGGGCGTCGGAAACGGTTCGCGGCCTGCTTGCCGAGCCGACGCTGCCGGTGGTGAAGAAGACGAAAAAAGGCGAAAAGGAGCTTGATCTGCAGCAGTGGTTTTCCGGGGCGGAAATCGCCGAGAAAGACGGGGCGGCTGTGTTGCGGCTGAATTTGCCGGCGGGCAGCAGTGAAAGCGTCAATCCGGCGCTGTTTACTGAGCTTGCGCTGCAGCGGTCGCCTGATCTCAGGGTCCGCATTGTCCGCGAAACGCTGCTTTGTGCCGCAGCGGAGGGCCTGAAAGAATTTTTGTAAATATGAGAAAAATCGTTGCGTTTTCCGATTTAATGTGATATAATCATCAGGCATTTGGATTGCCGCCGGCGCTGCCGGTGGGGATTTGATGCCCGGCCTGGTGGCCGAGAATCAAAGCGGACAGTCCTCTGGCGCTTTTTGCCGTGTATGAATGTCTGAAATTATAAGGAGGAACTCCAATGGATGCCCTGAAACTGATTGCTGCCGATTCAATGAAGGCAGAAGTCCCGTCCTTCAAAGTTGGCGATACCGTAAAGGTTGACGTCAATATCCGTGAAGGCGAGCGCGAAAGAATCCAAAGCTTTGAAGGTACCGTCATTGCAAGAAAGAGCAGCGGCGTTGCCGAAACCTTTACCGTCCGCCGCGTGGCCTACGGCGTCGGCGTGGAAAGAGTTTTCCCGCTGCATTCCCCCAACGTGAAGGGGATCACCGTAATTCGTCCCGGCAAGGTTCGCAGAAGCAAGCTTTATTATCTGCGTGACAGAGTCGGTAAAGCTGCCAAGGTTAAAAGCCAGATCGGCTAAAGCAGACAGGAAAGGGGCGCATGCGTCCCTTTTTTGTTTTCTGTGAAAAACGTTTATATTTGCTGTAAAGCGTTGAATTTTTAGGAAGGGACGGTGTTCCGCCGTGGAAGAAAGCGTTTCGGTGCAGTGGTTTCCGGGCCATATGGCGAAAACCCGCCGTAAAATAAAGGAAAATCTTACACTGGTGGATGCTGTGGCCGAAATAATTGACGCCCGCATTCCGCAGAGCAGCCGCAATCCGGAGATTGACGCTCTGGTGACTGCAAAGCCGCGCCTTGTGCTGATGAATAAGGCGGATGTTGCAGATCCCGCCGAAAATAAAAAGTGGGTTCGCTGGTTTGAAGAGCGGGGAATTGCCGCGTTGACCGTGGACTGCAAGACAGGCGCGGGACTCAACCGCGTGCTGCCCGCTCTACAGACGCTGTTGGCCGATAAGATTGCAGGGTGGCAGCAGAAGGGGATGACCGGGCGCAGCATTAAAATTATGGTCGTCGGGATCCCTAACGTCGGAAAATCTTCGTTTATCAACCGTATGGCAAAAGGCGACTCCGCCAAAGTCGAAAACCGACCGGGCGTTACCCGTGCGAACCAGTGGTTCTCGCTCGGAAAAGGGTATGAATTGCTCGATACGCCGGGTGTTCTCTGGCCTAAATTTGACGATCCGCTGGTTGGAGAACGTTTGGCATTTACCGGTGCAGTCAAGGATGAGATCCTTGATGCGGAGCAGCTCGCAGCCCGTTTGAGCTGGATTTTGTGGAATGAGCACAGGGAACAGCTGTGCGGGCGCTATAAACTCAGCGGAACGGAGCAGCCCGAAAACGGATTTGAATTGCTGGAGCTCATCGCGCGCCGCCGCGGCATGCTGATCTCGGGAGGAGAAGCCGACACCGAGCGCGCCGCTAATACGGTGCTGGAGGAATTCCGTTCGGGGAAAATTGGCCGCATTACATTGGAATGCCGATCGTCTTCGGTAAAGACGGACTGACCGGGCAAACCGCGCAGCAGGCGTTTGGAAGGGGAAACTGGATGGCAAAAAAGGAACGGCCGGCAATCGACTGGCTTCGGTATGAAAAAGAGGCGTTGACACAGGGGTACACTGCAGTCTGCGGCATTGACGAGGCCGGCCGCGGGCCGCTGGCAGGTCCGGTTTATGCCGCTGCGGTTATACTGCCGCCCGGTGTTATGATCGACGGTGTCAACGATTCCAAGAAGCTGAGCGCGAAAAAACGGGAGGCGCTGTTTGATGTGATTTGCGAGCAGGCGGCCGCATACGCAATCACTTGCGCGGAGGTCTCCGAAATTGAGCAGCTGAATATTTTGCAGGCGACGTTTCTGGCCATGCGCCGCGCGGTAGCGGAATTGTCGGCTGCAGCGGATTTTGCCATTGTGGATGGAAACCGGCTGCCGGGGCTTTCGATCCCGTCGCGCGCAGTGGTGAGCGGAGACGCGAGCTCCGCCAGTGTGGCGGCGGCGTCGGTTCTGGCGAAGGTCAGCCGAGACCGTTATATGCTGCAGATGGATGCGCTTTATCCTCAGTACGGATTTGCGCAGCACAAGGGCTACGGCACCGCGCTGCATGTGGAGCGGCTGCGTGAATTCGGACCCTCTCCAATTCACCGCATGAGTTTTTTGAAAAAGATACTTCCTTAAGCAGGTTCAAAATTTATTACAGCTTTTGCCGGAGCCCGGGCTTTGCGAGCGACGCCGGGGCTCCCGCCTGTTTTTCTGCCGAGGGGGTGCGCTGTGACAACCGGGGAGCTGGGCGAAAAACTTGCCTGCATTTATTTGGAGCGTAAGGGATATACGATTCTTTGCCGTAATTATCATTCCCGTTGGGGGGAAATTGATATTATTGCAAGGATCGGGACATATATTGTTTTTGCGGAGGTTAAGACCCGCGCGCCGGATGCGATCGCTCCGGCGGAGGAATCGGTCGGGGCGGCGAAACGGAGAAAAATTCTCCGTACGGCGCAGCAGTATCTCTCTCTTTTTCCGCAAAGGCTGCAGCCGCGCTTTGATGTTCTTGCCCTGACGATGGAAGGAAACGGGGCGCGCGTAAAACATTATGAAAATGCGTTTGGAGCGGAGGATGGGTATGCGCCTTTTTGATTTGCACTGCGATACGCTTGTGGAAGCGATGAATACGGGAAAGAGACTGCGGCACAACGACCTGCAGCTTTCCTTTGATAAGGGAAAGAGCTTTTCTTCGTGGATCCAGACCATGGCAATTTTTGTGGAGGACAGCATTCGCGGCGGTGACGCACGCGGAATCGTCGACCGTGCGCTGCAGTATTTGGAAAGCGAGTTGAATCAGAGCCCGGAGATTCGCCGTTGTGAAGGTCCGAAGGATTTTGCACAGGTTAAAAGCAGCGCCGAAACAGGCATAATGCTTTCGCTGGAGGGTGGAACGCCGCTGGCGGGAGATTTGCGTTCCGTGCGTGAACTGAGAAAGGCCGGCGTGCGAATGATGACCCTGACGTGGAACGGATCCAACGAAATCGGCGGCGGAGCGGGCGCTCCCGGAGGGTTAACCGAGTTTGGCCGCAGCGTGATTTCGGAAATGGAGGCCTGCGGTATGGCCGTGGATATTTCACACGCCAGCGACGAGTTGTTTGCCGGCGTTGCCGCGGCGGCGCGGAAGCCGTTTGTCGCGTCGCACAGCAATTCCAGGGCGATTTGCCCGCACAGACGCAACCTGACGGATGAACAATTCGGAGAAATTGTCCGCCGCGGCGGCGTTGTCGGAATCAATTTGTATCCGGAATTTATTACCGGGGGCCACGACGCTTCGCTGGATGATATCTACCGCCACATGGAGCATTTCTGGTCGCTCGGCGGGGAAAAGGTCACGGCAATCGGAACCGATTTTGACGGCGCTGAAATGCCGTCCTGTATTCCGGATCTGGCTCATCTGGAGCGGTTGGCGGAATATCTTCTCGGTAAAAACACCAAGGAAAGCCTGGTGAATGATCTGTTTTTTAACAACGCCTATAATTTTTTTGCGGGCCTTTGACACAGGGCGTGCTGTGGTATAAAATGAAGAGCGGATAAAATGCGGGAGGCCGAGGAACGCCTGTCAACGGAAGACTCTGCCAAATTCCGAACGGAAAGGACGAATTCAAAGATGGAATATTGCAGTACAAGAAATAGCGTTGCCCGGGTGCAGTCTGCGCAGGCAATTGCGCAGGGAATCTCTGCAGAGGGAGGACTCTTTGTCCCCTGTGAATTCCCGCAGATTGACTATCAGATGCTTTGTGAGCTGGAACAGGATGATTATGCCACACGGGCGGAAAAACTGATGCGGCTGTTTTTAACGGATTTTTCCGATGATGAGGTGCGTGACTGTGTACAGAAGGCATACACCGATGAAAAGTTTGTGCCGTCTCCGGCGCCTGTGGTTTTGTTGAACAGGAGCACCTATGTGCTGGAGCTTTGGCACGGCCCGACCTGTGCGTTTAAGGATATGGCTCTGCAGATCTTGCCGCATCTGATGACGCGGGCCGCCCGGAAAACCTGTGACGGAAAAACGGTCGTCATTCTGGTCGCGACCTCCGGCGACACGGGAAAGGCCGCTTTGGAAGGTTTTCGCGATGTGCCGAACACTAGGATCATTGTTTTTTATCCCGAAGACGGCGTCAGCCCGATGCAGAAGCTGCAAATGGCGACGCAGGAGGGGGAAAACGTTTCCGTCTGCGCTATTCACGGTAATTTTGACGACGCGCAGACCGGCGTAAAGGAAATTTTTACCGACTCTGCGGTCAAACAGCTGCTCGCGTCGCATAACATGCAGTTTTCCAGTGCAAATTCCATCAATTGGGGACGTCTGCTGCCGCAGATCGTGTACTATTTTTCTGCTTATTGCGATGCAATGAACAGCGGAGAGATGGATTATAACGGAGAAAAAATCAATTTTGTGGTTCCTACCGGGAATTTTGGCAATATTCTGGCGGCGCACTATGCCAGAAAAATGGGTCTGCCGATCAATAAGCTGATCTGTGCTTCCAACGCCAACAATGTGCTGACGGATTTTATCCGCACCGGAGTTTATGACCGTAACCGCCCGTTTTATACTACACAGTCACCGTCAATGGATATTCTGGTTTCCAGCAATTTGGAACGCTTGCTCTTTGACCTGACCGCCGGAGATGCGCGCAGGGTCGGGGCATGGATGGAGAATCTGAAGACAGTGGGCAGCTACGAAGTGGACGATGCCGTTAAGCAGCAGATTTCAGATTTGTTTTACGGCAACTGGTGCAGCGATGTGGATGCACAGGCGACCATTCGTCAGCTGTTTGAGTCCGAGGGTTATCTTTGCGACACACATACGGCAGTGGCTGCCGGGGTTTATGAAAAATATGTGCGCGAAACCGGGGATACCACTCCTACGGTTATTGTGTCTACAGCTTCTCCGTATAAATTTGCCGATGCGGTTCTGCAGGCGATCACCGAGGAAAAACAGGATATTGATGATTTTGCCAGAGTGGACATGCTTGCGGCAGTAACGGGTGCGCCTGTTCCCGAGCCGATTGCCGCTCTGAGGGGAAAACCGGTTCGTTTTACACAGAGCTGTGAAGTTCCGCAGATGGCTGACGCAGTGCTTTCCATGTTGGATATTCGCTGATTTTGATTTCGGAGGGGGAAAACGAGTGTCACTGTTCGCCATTGCCGACCTGCACCTTTCCCTTGGCAGCGCAAAACCGATGGATGTTTTCAGCGGATGGGATCATTATGTTTCCAGATTGGAGGAGAACTGGCGCGGCGTGATTACCGACCGCGATACCGTTGTAATCGCCGGAGACATTTCGTGGGCGATGAGCCTGACGGAAGCAAAGCGTGATTTTGCTTTTCTGGAGTCGCTTCCGGGGCAAAAGCTGTTGATGAAGGGCAACCACGATTACTGGTGGAGTACCCGGAAGAAAATGGACTCTTTTCTTTCGGAAAACGGGTTTTCCACTTTGCGGATCCTGCACAACTGCGCTTATTCTGTCAGAGGGGTTTCCGTCTGCGGAACGCGCGGCTGGTTTTATGATGCAGAAGAAGATGCCGACAAAAAGATTCTGAACCGCGAAGTGGGCCGCTTGAAAGCATCGTTGGAGGACGCTGCTCCGGGAACGGAACCGGTGGTTTTTCTGCATTATCCTCCCGTCTTCGGCGGCGACCGCTGCGAGGAGTTTTTGACGGTGCTGCGCGAATGGAAAATCCGCCGCTGCTATTAC
>JAHZES010000035.1:0-11482 GCA_019421725.1 Clostridiales bacterium
CGCCCAGCAGTCCCATTTTATACATGGTATAGAGCAGCTTGCGATGGGACGGCTTGAACCCGTCAATTTCAGGAATTGCGCGGGAGAGTATAACGCTCATGGCATACGGCATAAAGTTCTGGCGCAGAGTATCGGTGATCTGTTGTTCGTTAATTTCGCCTGCGCCTTCAATAACGCCGCGGATTTTTGGCGCGGCGGATACGCTTTTTTTCTTTCTTGACGGCAAATCTGGTCACTCCAATGCGATGAATTTCAAAAGGCCGAACGGTCAGCTTACGTCGGCAAGATCAAGATAAAGGTGTCCGTTCTCTTCAATATAGGTTTTACGCCCGGACAGATTGCCGCCCAGCAACAGATCAAACAGTTCGGCGGTTTCTGCCGCAAGGGACGGCAAAACCTGAATCAGCCGGCGTGTTTCCGGGTTCATTGTGGTCAGGCTCATCATATCCGATTCGTTTTCACCAAGCCCTTTGGAACGCTGAATTGTAAATTTTTCCTTCTTGATTTTTTCCAGGATAACGTCTTTTTCCTGTTCCGTATAGGCAAAATAGGTCTCATTTTTGGTGTTGATCTCAAACAGAGGGGACTCTGCGATAAAAACCTTTCCCTTTTCGATCAGCGTGGGTGTCAGCCGGTAGAGCATGGTCAGCACCAGGGTGCGGATATGAAAACCGTCGACATCGGCATCGGTGCAGATAATGATCTTGTTCCACCGGAGAGAATCCAGACTAAACGAAGAAATATCTTTATTTGCCTTGCTTTTCACTTCAACACCGCAGCCGAGAACTTTCAGAAGATCGGTGATGATCTCGTTTTTAAAAATTTTGTCGTAATCCGCGTTCAGGCAGTTCAAAATTTTACCGCGCAAAGGGATAACCGCTTGAAAATCGGCGTTCCGGGCCTGCTTGCAGGCGCCGAGCGCCGAATCGCCTTCCACAATAAAAAGCTCTCGTTCATTGACGTTTTTGGAACGGCAATCTACAAATTTTGCTACACGGTTGGTCAGATCCATCGTGCCGGTCAGCTTTTTTTTCAGGTTCATCCGTGTCTTTTCGGCATCCTCGCGGCTGCGTTTATTCACTAACACCTGCGTCGCAATTTTGTCGGCATCCAATGGGTTTTCAATAAAATAAACCTCCAGCTGATGCCGAAGAAATTCGGTCATAGCTTCCTGGATGCCTTTGTTGGTAATTGATTTTTTCGTCTGGTTTTCGTAAGAAGTCTGGTTGGAAAACGACGAACTGATCAGAACCAGACAGTCCTGAATATCATTAAAGGTGATTTTGCTTTCATTCTTATTGTATTTACCGGTTTGCTTCAGATAAGCGTCGATCTGAGAAACAAATGCGCTGCGCGTTGCCTTGTCCGGTGCTCCTCCATGCTCCAGCCAACTGGAATTGTGATAATATTCCAGCAGCTGAACCCGGTTGGAAAAAGCGACGGCAACATTGATCTGAACTTTGTATTCCGGCTTGTCCGCGCGGTCGCGCACACGGCGCTCGGTTTGCCAGAACTGTACCGGCGTCATTCCCTGATCTCCCAGAACCTCCGCCGCAAAGTCGACAATTCCGTTATCATATTTAAATTCCGTTGTTTCAAAAGAAGCGCCCTGCTGATCGCGAAAGACAAAGTCCACGCCGGGGTTAACGATGGACTGGCGTTTCATGATATTGGTAAAATATTCGGCCGGAACCGCGATATCCGTAAAGACGTCCAGATCGGGTTTCCAACGGATAATCGTGCCGGTACGCTTGCCTGAATAAGGTTCCTTATGCAGACCTCCGATATTTTCACCCTTTTCAAAATGAAGCGTGTATCTGGTTCCGACGGAATAGACGGTTACGTCCATGTATTCGCTGGAATACTGTGTAGCGCAGGCGCCAAGCCCGTTGGTGCCAAGCGAAAATTCATAGCTTTCCCCTTCACCATTGTTGTATTTGCCGCCCGCATACATCTCGCAGAATACGAGTTCCCAGTTAAAGCGGCCCTCCGACTCGTTGTAATCTACCGGGATCCCGCGCCCGAAATCTTCTACCTCAAAAGAATAATCAGAAAAGCGGGTAGCAATAATCTTTTTACCGTACCCTTCACGCGCTTCGTCAATAGAGTTGGATAGAATTTCAAAAACAGAGTGCTCACAGCCCTCCAGCCCGTCTGAGCCAAAAATGACCGCAGGCTTTTTGCGCACCCGGTCGGCGCCTTTCAACCATTTGATATCTTCATTTCCGTAGGTTTGTGCTTTTTTTGCCATGTTTTCAAAACAGTCCCTTCATGATTACACCGGAAAAATTCTATTTTTCAATTCATTGTTTTACGGAATTAATAAAACGTGCAGAAAAATCGCATATCGATATTTATTTTATGCGAAAAAAGAAAAAAAAGCAAGTTAAATCCTGTATGGCAGAAAAATGCACGCTCCCGGATTCCGGAGCGTGCACAAAAAATGAGTTCAATTTACAGAAGGCTGCCGTCATAAAGATAAAGGCAATCGGCGGTCAGGGTAATGTATTCTCCCTGCAGATTTGCAACACGTTCGTCGTAGGGAGTTTCAATACAAAGGCAGGTATCTCCCAGCTTGAGAGTTAAAAAGCCGTCGTCCTCATAATCCTCCAACAGGCCGCGCAGAAAAATGGAGTCATTTTCGAACGTCAGGGCAGGGGCCTCCACATCCGCCTTGCGGATGACAGAGCAGTCCTCCAGCTGTGAAACGTCCAGTTCCACATAGCAGTCGCCCTTTTTCGGTTTGCCTGCACTCCAAACGCCAAGGCACTCGCCGTAGGCGGAAGAAAAATGAACCACATTTTTATTCGTAATTTGATTGACGGTGATTTTCATCCGTTTGCATTCCTTTCTTCCGTTTTGGTGGCTTTATTTTAGCACAATCACCGGAACCTTGCAAGAAAAAATACGGGTAACCTGTCGGAATGCCGTTTCTTTTTTCCGTGAGATTCGGCCTGAAAACATTTAAAAAAAATTTTGCGCAAAAAAGCGTTGAAATCTTGTGAGATACTTCTATAATTAGTATAATAAATATGGTTATTGGAGCAGCATTGCCGTTTGTGGAACCCAATAAGGGTTTCGGACAGAAAGGAATGGTCGTTGATTTATGGAAAAGCAGGATGATTTGCTGGCAAGAGTAAAAAGAATTCATTTTGTCGGGATCGGAGGTTCCGGTATGTGTCCGATTGCAGAGATTCTGCACCATGAGGGATATCGGCTGACCGGTTCGGATGTCAATGAAAGCGATACATTGGCGCGCATCCGTTCCTACGGGATTCCGGTGGCAATGGGGCATCGGGCGGAAAACATTGGGGACGCTGAGGCAGTGGTCTATTCGGCGGCGATTATGAAGGATAACCCGGAACTGACCGCTGCGAGAGAACGGGGAATCCCCCTGATCGAACGTTCGGTCATGCTCGGTATGGTTTCCCGGCGATATCCCCAGACGGTTGCCGTGTCCGGAACGCATGGGAAAACAACGACAACCTCAATGATCACACAGATTTTTTTGGACGCAGATCTTGACCCGACAGTAGTGATCGGCGGGAAGCTGCCGATGATGGGGAGCAGTGGACGTGTGGGAAAGTCCGATATCATGGTCTGCGAGGCCTGTGAGTATGTAGATACCTTTTTGCAGCTTCATCCGGCGGTCGCGGTGGTGCTCAATATCGATGACGATCATCTGGAATATTTCAAATCAGTGGAAAACACCGTTCGCCATTTTCATCAGTTCTGTTTGCAGACAAGCAGCATGATCGTCGTGAACGGTGATGACGATAATTCCATGAAAGCGGTTCAGGAGCTTGGCAGCCGCGAGATTGTTACCTTTGGCTGCTCGGCGGGCAATGAATACTGGGCAAAGGATATCGGAATGGAACCCGGCTCTCACGCCCATTTTACGCTGATGCATCACGACGAAAAGCTGGCCGATATCACGCTTCGGATTCCCGGCAGACACAATATTTACAATGCAGTTGCGGCAGCGGCAGTTGCACATAAAATGGGCGTTTCTCCGTGGCAGATCAGTGAAAGCATCGACCGCTTCACAGGAGCGGGACGCCGTTTTGAGGTGCTTGGCCGCCCGGGAGGGATCGTGATCGCGGACGATTATGCCCACCATCCCACAGAGCTGCGCGCAACATTAACAGCGGCCAAAGAGATGGGGTTCCGCCAGGTATGGGCGGTTTTTCAGCCTTTTACCTTTTCGCGTACCAAAATGCTGTTGGATGATTTTGCCGAAGTGCTGCAGATTGCAGACCATGTTGTAATGACAGAAATTATGGGTTCGAGGGAAATTAACACTTATAATATTTACACCAGCGATCTGGCAGCGAAAATTCCCGGCAGCGTCTGGTTCAAAACGTTCGAAGAGGTTGCCGATTATGTCGTAAAACATGCACAGCAGGGAGACCTGGTAATTACCCTTGGCTGCGGAGATATTTATAAGGCCGCAAAACTTATGCTCAAAAAATATGAAGCTATGGGGCTGAAATAAATGAAAAAGCTCCGGCAGAAAACACGGCAGGAGCTTTTGGTACGAGAGCAATAGGAGTTTTATTATTTTTGAAGAAATTCCGCTGTTTTTTGAAACAGCTTCCTGCTTTCACTGCCCAAAACACAGACATGACTGCTGTTCGGCAGCTCTAACAGTTCTTTTTCCGAAGATGCGGTGCGCTGCATGATCCAATCGGCAGAAACCGGGCGGACTGTTTTGTCCTGGCCGGCGCGAACGACCAGCAGCGGACAGCTGATATTCGGCAGCTCACGCCGAACCTGACGCATCAGGCTGTTGAATTCGGCGACGCTGTGCAGAAAGAGCCCGTCATACCCTACGGAAAAAGGGTCTTCCGGTTTCGCAGGGCAGGACGCTCGAGGCTGCCAATACGGATAAAACGGAGCAACGACCCGCGCCAGAGGAGCCCAACGGTTATAAATATGCAGTGCGGCGGCGACGGGAACGGCCCGGTAAACAGGGCGGTTTGCAGCCAGATGCAAAGCAAGCGCTCCACCCATAGAAAGTCCGACAACGCTGATCTTCCGGCATTGTTCGGCCAGCTGGTCAAACCCGAATAAGGCGTCGCGGATCCAGTTTTCTTTACGGACATGAGCCATTTCACGCTCCTTGCCGTTGTGTCCGCGCAGACTGATCCCCTTTACGGTGAAGCCCTCTCCGGCAAGATAACGCCCGAACGGCACCATGTTGGCAATGCTGCCGGTGAAGCCGTGAAGCATCAGGATCCCGTGCTCACGGCTGCCTGCGTAATCGAACGGGCGGCAAAGCGGATTGGAGGAAAGATCGTTCATTGCAAGCCCACCTTTCTCGAATCAATCGAAGTATGCTGGGTCATACCGATTTCAATTTTTTATAAGCTGATTTTACCGTTTTTAATGAAAAATCGCAAGGGGGAAAGATAAGATTTTCCGGCATTTGACGTGCGGCCAATTATCGTGTAAGATAAAAACAAGAAGAGGGCTTTTTGCTTTTCCAGAAGACTTTACAAAAGGAGAGATTCATCATGACAGCAGCAGAACGTTATCAGATTTGGTGTGCCAACGCAACAGAGGATGCTGATCTGGTTGCGGAGTTAAAAGAAATGAACGGAAATGAATCGGAAATTGCAGAACGGTTCAGTACAGACCTTGTGTTTGGGACCGGCGGGCTGCGCGGAGTGATCGGCGCCGGCACCTCTCTGATGAATATCTATACAGTGCGTCGTGCTACGCAGGGACTTGCAGATTATATTCGAAAGAGCAAACCGCATGGGGCATCTGTCGCAATTGCATACGATTCAAGGATTAAATCGGAGCTTTTTTCAAAAGAAGCGGCTTCCGTGATGGCAGGCAACGGAATCCATGCATATATTTATCCTGAGCTGATGCCGACTCCGATGCTTTCTTTCGCAGTGCGCGCGTTGGGCGCACAGGGCGGAATCAATGTCACCGCCAGCCACAATCCTTCCAAATATAATGGGTATAAAGTATACGGCGCCGACGGCTGCCAACTGACGGACGACGCGGCCGGCGAGGTGTTTCGCTGCATTGAAAAAGTAGATTTGTTTGCAGATGTAAAACGGGTCGATTTTGAACAGGGAATTGCGCAAAACCTGATTTCCCTGATCGGCGAAAGCGTGCAGGAGGAATATCTGAATGCCGTGCAGCAGCAGTCGGTTCACCAGGGCGTTTGTGAAAAAGCAGGGTTAAAGGTGATTTATACGCCTCTTAACGGAGCCGGCAACAAACCGGTTCGTGCCATTCTGAAAAGGATCGGTGTCAAGTTGTGCCGGAACAGGAAAAACCTGACGGAAACTTTCCGACATGCCCTTACCCGAATCCCGAAATTCGGCAGGTTTTTGAATGCGGCTTAAAAATGGCGCAGAAGGATGAGCCGGATCTTCTGTTAGCGACCGATCCGGATTCCGATCGCGTCGGTATTGCTGCGCGCGATGGGGATGATTACCGCCTGTTTACCGGCAATGAGGTAGGGGCCATGCTGCTGAACTATATTCTTTCACAACGGACAGTGCTCGGAACCTTGCCGGAAAATCCGATTGCGGTCAAAACGATCGTTACCACGCCTATCGTCTATGCGATTGCGAAAAAGTACGGCTGTGAAGTGGTTGACGTGCTGACCGGGTTTAAATATATTGGCGAAAAAATTGGAGAATTAGAAAGAGCCGGAGAAGAAAATCGTTATGTTCTCGGGTTTGAAGAGAGCTACGGATACCTGGCAGGTTCCTATGTCCGCGATAAGGATGCCGTTTTTGCAGCAATGATGATTTGCGAAATGGCTGCATTTTACAAACTGCAGGGAAAAAGTCTGGTAGATGTAATCGAAGATATTTATCAGGAGTTTGGCTACTACAGCAATTCCGTTTCCAATTTTGAGTGCAGCGGTCTGGCTGGGATGCAGAAAATGCAGGAAATTATGGATTCGCTGCGGGTACGGGTTCCGGCTGACCTTGGAGGAGTTGCCGTGGAATCGGTTGCAGATTATCTCCGTTCCGAAAAGACAATGCTTGCAACCGGCGCAAAGACAAAAATTTATCTGCCGAAATCCAATGTTCTTTCGTACACAATGGAGGACGGCGCCAATGTTGTGGTGCGCCCTTCGGGAACAGAACCGAAAATTAAAGTTTATGTTGCCGCAAGCGGAAAAACAAAGAATGCCGCTGAGATGCTTTCTAAATCCCTGCTGGCAGCAATTACAAAGCTAATGGGCTTCTGATAGCTTTCAAAGATAAATAAAACCCCCGGCTGCCCGCGCACATTGTGCGCTGCGAGCAGTCGGGGGTTTTTGCCGAGAATTTTTATTGAGGACGTTTGCCGGTTACCTTTTCTACAAAATCACAGTATTCATTATAATAGCGGATGGATTCCGGATGGCCGCAGAAGGCAATGGTTCCCGGGCGGTTGAAAATGCCGAGATACTGGTAACAGAGAACGGTATCAACATAAGGCGAAATAGAGCGGAGCTGGCGTTCGACCCGTTCCATACATGCCGGAACCAGTGCGCTGCGATATACTTCGTCTTCAAATTCGAAGATTTCCATATCAGCCCAAAGCGCGCTGCGGCCTGCCGCGTCGTGCGCTTTTCGCAGTGCGGCATAGTAAGCGGCGGTTTCTTCCGGTTTTGATTTTTGAACGCCGATCTCATCCTGATAGGCGACAATATCTACGTCAAGGCGTTTCAGCTGCTCTACATATTTTTCATCGGCCTTCAGCAGATTCGTGCCGTAAGGCGCAATCAGGGTTTTCTTGGTGGCGTCCAGCTGATGGGCAAACGCAGAATAACGGTTGACATAAGTAATGAATTCCTCAAGAAAATACGGAGCAATGCAGGTTTCGTCCGGGAAATACCACCCGTAGAAGCTTGCGTGATGCCCGTAATATTTCGTTAACTCCGTCATTGCAGTAAAGGCGCGCTGTGTTACATCCTCACTGGTCATATTTTCCATCGTGTGTTCCCAATTACCGTAGAATCCACAGGAAATAAATACTTTAATTCCGCATTTATCGGCCTCATCCAACAGGACTTCAATTGGATTCCTGCATTCCATATCTGTGGCAAACGGATAGATATCGGTAGGAAAATAGCTTTCCGCATAGCTGTCGTATACCATCGAAGTACACATCAGAACAATATATTTCATGCCGATGTGGTGGATCTCATCCACTTTAGCGCGCCACTGCGCTTCGGTAAAATGGCGGCAAACCGGATTCCAGTATTTTCCCTCCGGAATATTGTGGTGCCAGAACTCAAACCAGGTACCCTCGATCGTTTTAAGCATAAACAGATCATTCCTTTCCGCTTTTGTTAAATTGTTTTCATTATAAGATAAGGTTCTTTCGCAAAAAAAGAAAGAGAAAGATTTATCGATTCACATGTAATTTTCCATGTATTTTTTGATTAACGGGAGAAACAAAAGCCGCCGGAATTTTTTAGGCTCCGGCGGCTGAGAGAAGCGGAAAGGCGGACGTCAGTCGCCAAAGCAGACGCCGATAGATTTTGCCTGTTGAATGATTTCGCAGTTCGAAGGAACCAGTTTCAGTTTTCCGGCGACTTCGCAGAGCGGAACAGGCTCGATTGCTTCACCGTGCAAGGCCACCATATAGCCATATTGCTTCTTGGCAATCAAATCGGCTGCTGCTGCGCCGAAGCGCGTTGCAAGAACACGATCGTAAGGGCAGGGACTGCCACCGCGCTGAAAATGCCCGGGGACGGTAACGCGGATTTCCTGACCGGTTTTATCCTGAAGTTCTTTCGCTAATTTATATGCTACGGAAGGATACGGTTCTGCTGCTCGTTTAAGCTTAAGCTCCTTTTTGCTTAAAGCGGCATCTTCAGCCGAAATGGCCCCTTCTGCAATGGCAAGGATGGAGAACTGCTTGCCGATGGAGGCGCGGCGGTCGAGCATCTTGACGACGTTATCGATCTGATAAGGGATCTCCGGCAAGAGAATAGCGTCTGCGCTGCCTGCAATCCCGGCATGAAGCGTCAGCCAACCGGCCTTATGCCCCATCAGTTCTATCACGAAGATCCGCCCGTGCGAGGTGGCTGTGGTGTGAATGCAGTCAAGCACGTTGGCTGCAATGTCGACTGCGCTTTGAAAACCGAAGGTCATGTCGGTTCCCCAAATATCGTTGTCAATGGTTTTAGGCATAGTGACCACGTTCAGGCCTTCCTGGCTGAGCAGATTTGCGGTTTTGTGCGTTCCGTTTCCGCCGAGAATCACCAGACAGTCCAGCTTCATTTTTTTGTAGTTGGAAACCATAGAGGAAACCTTGTCTACGCTGTTTTCGTCAATAATGCGCATTGTTTTGAACGGCTGGCGTGAGGTTCCCAGAATGGTGCCGCCAAGATTCAGAATTCCGGAAAAATCCTCGTTTTTCATGAGACGATAATTTCCCTCAATTAAACCGCGGTAACCGTCGACGATACCGTATAGTTCGACCTCCGATCCGAATTTTTCGTAAAGTGCCTTGGCTACGCCGCGCAATGCGGCGTTCAGACCCTGACAATCCCCACCGCTGGTGAGCAAACCGATTCTTTTCATATCATTTGCGCTTCCTTTCAGTTTGTGAACAGTTTGTTTTATTTCTGTTGTTGAAATCCTCACGGTCAATGCCTGTGGTCATAGGCAACATACCGGGAAAGAATATCTGCATGCTTATGTGCTGGTTTTCAGTCCTGACGACAGGGCGGAATATTGTTTCTCAACCGCTCTTAATCGGCTTTTTGCCCGTTTGTAAAACTCAGCTTGTGAATTGACTGCCCTTCGGCCGTGTTTGGCAACCGCAACATAAGAGGAATCCGGCAGCTGAATGCGGGCATTCGTTGTATCGCTGAGCATCAATTCTAACGTGTCAAAAAGCCGCTGCCGCAGATCAGGATCTTCTACCGGAAAGACCAGCTCCACGCGGCGGTCCAGATTGCGCGGCATCCAGTCGGCACTGCCAAGAAAAATTTTAGGATTTCCGGCGTTTTCAAAGCGAAAGATCCGGCTGTGTTCCAGCAGCTGCCCGACAATACTGAGGACGGTAATATTTTCGCTCAGACCCGGAATGCCGGCCTTCAGACAGCAGATCCCGCGCACAATCAGACGAATAGGCACTCCTGCCTGTGATGCGGCGTAAAGATGTTCAATAATGACGGGATCGACAAGAGAATTCACTTTGACGGTAATGCCGCACGGTAGTCCTTTCTGCGCATTTTCCAGTTCCCGGTCGATCAAACGGCAGAAGGTGTTTTTCATACCGTCCGGAGCTACGATCATCTTATTATATTCCGGCGGACGGGAATACCCGGTCAGAACGTTGAACAGGGAGGAGGCATCCTCGCCAAAGTAGTCATTGCAGGTGAACAGGCCGATATCCGTATAAAGTCTTGCGGTAGAATCGTTGTAATTTCCAGTGCTCATGTGTACATAGCGGCGGATCCCATCCTCTTCCCGCCGAACGACCAGTAAAATTTTGCAGTGCGTTTTTAATCCGGAAAGTCCGTAGATTACGTGGCATCCGGCTTCTTCCAGCTTTTTTGCCCAGTGAATGTTGTTTTCCTCATCAAAACGCGCCTTTAATTCGACCAGAACCGTAACCTGTTTTCCGTTTTCCGCGGCCCGAATCAACGCTGCAATAATCGGAGAATTTCCGCTTACCCGATAAAGCGTCTGCTTGATGGCGAGCACATCGGGATCAGATGCCGCTTGCCGCACAAAGTTTACAACGCAATCAAAGCTTTCGTAAGGATGGTGAACCATTCGGTCCTTTTGCCGGATCCAGAAAAACATGTCGGTGCAGCCGTAAAAGTCAGCGGGTTCTACCGGAAGGATGGGGGGCACGCGCAGCTTGTCATAACCGGGAAGCATGCTGAATTTCATGCAGAATGTCAGATCAAGAGGTCCGGGTACCTCATAAATACCATGGTTTCCTTATCGCAGTTCTGCAGGAGCTCCAGCCGTGCAGGGCGGCCGCGTTTACGCTCTTTAATGGATTTTTGAATTTCGGAAAGAAGATCCTCCGCCTCCTCGTCTATGGAAAGGTCAGAATCCCGTGTTACGCGGAAAGGACTCATAGCTTTGATCGGATGCAGTTCAAACAGCTTGTGCATCTGCAGCATAATAACGTTTTCCAGCAGAATAAAGGATCGTGCTCCGGTTTCATCGCTTGGAAGCTCCAAAAAGCGTGAAAGAATCGACGGAACCTGCACAACGGCAAAATCCGGCTCTCCTTCGTCGCCTAAAAGTCGGACGGCGATATTCAGGCTTTTGTTTGCAAGCAGCGGAAAAGGCCGGCTTCGGTCGACCGCCAACGGTGTAAGAACCGGAAAAAGTATGCGGTCGAAGTAGTCGTCCAGATACAGCCTTTGCCGGTCGGAAAGCTCGTCACAGCGGAGCAGCTCAATTCCGGCGCGATGCAGCTCCGGAAGAATGGAACGGTGAAAGCAGGTGTATTGCCGTTCGCAGAAATCGTGTATTTTCTCAGA
>JAHZES010000035.1:11492-14386 GCA_019421725.1 Clostridiales bacterium
CTTAATTGCTCGGCAGGCAGCATTCCGGAAATATCCGGGGTTCGGTATTTGGAGAGCACCTGTTCCTGAAGCCCGGCAACGCGGACCATAAAAAATTCATCCAGATTGGATGCGGTGATCGAGAGAAATTTCATCCGCTCAAGCACAGGACTCTCTTTTTTATTAGCTTCTTCAAGAACACGACCGTTAAAGTCCATCCAGCTAAGCTCCCGGTTGGTAAAGACAGGCTGTATTGGAGTGCATTCTTTTTTTGTCATGGTTCAAAAGTCCTTTCAAAAAGATGAAAATGAGAGGGGCAAAAGCCGTTATACGGCCCCGATGTTCAGCTTTATCCGCAGGGTCGGCTTCAGGCCGAATACTTCTTCAAAAAATCCGGAGCACTGCTCAAACGCCCAGCTTTCCAACAATGCGTCCTTTTGAGAGACCGCAGTAATGCGAAGCTCATTTTCTTCGATCCTGACCTTAATATCGCTGAGCTTTTGCTTTTTGGAACAATCCAGCGCATTGGCAAGGCGAAAAATGGCGCTGAGCTTGGAAACCGCCAGCTGTTCTGATTCAGAAAGCGGTGCAGCATCGGAAAATGACGGAGAGGGCTGAGTTTCCTGGCGGGCAATTTGCGCAACCAGAAGATTATCGCGTGCCGAAAGCCCGTAAAGACGCAGAGAACGGATCAAAGAAAAGGTGGAGTCTGCGTGCGTGCCGGAATTAACATGATAACCGCACTCGTGAAGCAATGCAGCAAGTTCCAGCAAAAGGCGGCTGTCACGGCCAAGGCCGTGAAGCAATTTCATTTTATCAAACAGCAGGCAGGCGGTGTTTAGTACAAAATCCCGATGGATGCCATTGGAATGAAACCGGGCAGCAATTTCCTGTGCACAGGAAACAGAGCTTTTTCTAAGCTCCCGTGCATAAGCGGCAGCTTCTCCGGGAACCAGCAATGTGCGCATCACGGCATCCGGCAGTTCCGCGTGCGGGATCCAGATCTCTTCCGCGGTCAGCATGGAAAGCGGCTGCTGCAGGATCGCGCACGCCATCATCAGAGACGCGGCGCGCTCCTCGGAAATATTGAATTTAAAACCGATTTTCTGTGGCGTCATTCCTTCCATCTGTCGGGAAATTGCCTTCAGATCTGTTGTTTTTACGCGATAAAGACCGTTTTGCAGCACCGCGGAACAAAGTTGTGCCAGTTCCTCCGGTTCTGTGCCGGCGGCGATCAGCTGATTCGTCATTCGGTCGGAATAAATAAAATCCAACTGGCGGTAAAGCACGGTCAGATATTCCTGCAGCATTTCGGAAAAGCCGGAAGAAAGAATCGGTGCAGAACCGAAAAGATCCTGCAGCTTCAGAGTACCGACCGGAAGGGTTTGAGTGAAAGCGACCACGTCTCCGTGGCAGAGAGCGATTCCGGTGTTGCCGGTACCGATATAAGAAAGCAGCGCATTGGCGGGAACGAGCCCGTTTTGAGCAAGAACGGAAAATACCTGAAAGTAAATCAGTGATTTTTCTTCATCCTCATCCAGAACGGTCAGCTCCAGCCCGTTCTGGATGCGAAGCATATCGGCAATATATGCGCGGTTAAGCGCCTCCCGCACAGCGGTTGTTGCGACCATCCGGTATTGTGAAACGCCGTAAGCCTTGATTTCTGCAGAAACACCTTTTAAAATACGCGAAAGTTCCAAAAAGCTTTCGTAGCTGATTTTTCCGGAATGGAATACCTCACGACCAAGATGAAGAGGAACTTCCAGACGTTCCAGATCTTGAATCGTATTCTTTTTTAATTGAGAAATGTGCATTTTGACCCGATTGGACCCGATATCGATCACGGCGGCAATTTTGGTCGTTTTTTTGTCTGCCATCAGAATTCCTCCCGGCTTCCTGGTTTCAAGGGTACTCTAAAAGTATTATAACAAATCTGTGCGTAAAAGAACAGCAAATTCCAATTTTTTTAAAGCAAAATTGAGCCATGCCAATGAATACAAATTGTTTACAATTTTGCGTTGTCGATTGATTGAAAACGTAAAAACGATATGCTATAATAAAATAACTTAAAGCAAACAGGACGGTTCGTTTCCGGCGGGCCGGCAGAACGTTTGCGGGCATTGGAAGGAGCAGTCAAGTTGGACGTATTTATTGAACAGATCGTAAAGAAAAAATGGAACAACACGGATTATCTTAAGGTTGCGGGAATCATCATTGGAGGTATTGTCCTTTTCATTGTCCTGAACTATGTGGGATTGATTCTGGGTTTTCAGATATGGCTGATGCTGTTTACCATCATTACCGCCGGCGTTGTTTTCCTGATGTGGTACTTGATCTCCAACCTGCGCGTGGAATTTGAGTACAGTGTAACCAACGGTTATGTCGTGATCGACAAAATTATTTCCCGCCGCAGAAGAAAAAGAATGATAACCTTTGAGTCGCGTGACGTGGAGGTAATGCAGGAATATAAGGATGAATTGTACGCCCAGCGGACGTTCGGCAAGGTGCTACGTCTGGATGATGCAGACCCGGCACATGATGCGTGGTGCATAGAACTGACGCATAAGGATTTTGGGCAAACGCTTGTTGTTTTTTCGCCGAATGAGCGTACACTGGCGGCTATAAAACCGTTTTTGAAAAGACAGGTGGCGTTTCATGCTTTTAACCGGGTTTGATCTGGTCGAAATTGACCGTATCCGGGCAGCAATGCAGCGACCGCGTTTTTGCCGCAGGGTTCTCGGCGAGGAGGAATACCGTCAGCTTTCGCTGCGTGGGTTTCCCTGCCAGAGCGTTGCGGCAAGCTTTTGTGCAAAGGAGGCCTTCGGCAAGGCCCTTGGAACGGGGATCTCCGGTTTTGCTCTGGCGGAGGTGCAGCTTCTTCGCAGGGAAAACGGAAGCCCGTACCTTGTTTTCAA
>JAHZES010000036.1 GCA_019421725.1 Clostridiales bacterium
GCTCCGTTCAAGACGGTTGCCGAAGGTGTGGCGCAGCTCGTGGCCGGTGACACCCTGATCATCAAAGAAGGCACCTATGACGAAGGGCTTTTGCTCGAAAATAAAGTCGGTACGGCTTCCGATCCGATCACCATCAAGGCGGAAGGCAGCGTGACGATGAAGGGGCTTCTTTCCAGAGCGTATTATACCGCCTGCAGCATTGAAGGAAGTTCCTATGTTGAGGTTCAGGGAATTCGCTTTGTCATGAAGGACAGCACCGTTACCACTTCTGACCGTTATACGCTGATTCTCAGATGGTGCGATCATGTTACGGTGTCTCATGCGATCCTGACCTCGGAAAGCGGCTCCGCGACCGGTGCAATCCGTTTTCTGGACAGCAGCGCTTGTACGCTGGACAGCACCTATGCAACCGGTGCAGACCGCATCACCTATCAGTGGGCAGGTAAGTTCACCGGTCACACTTTCACCAACAACATTTTTGAGACCTATTACGGTTTCTATATGCAGGGCGACTGTGAAGTTGGAAAGTGCAAATTCTACAACAACATCTTTAACTGTCAGGATGGCCCGTTCTACGAAGGTATTCTGACGGACTGCATTGTTGCAAATAATGTATTCTTCTCACCCAACAAAGCGACTATTGATGGCAGTGTTAATATCTTTGATTACAATGCTTATCTGAAGGGTACACGTATTTCTTCTACCGACTTCTTTGTTGAAGGTGATCCCGGTTTTACCGATGCAAGCAGCGGCGACTTCTCGTTGAAAGCAGACAGCCCGCTGATCGGCGCGGGCAGCAGCGAATACATGCCGGAACGCGATTACACCGGTAAGCTTCGCCGTGCTCCGGCGGACGTCGGCGCTTATGCTTACGGAAGCGTCTATTATGTTGACGGTTCCGTTGATGCTTCCGGCGACGGCAGCGAAGCCGCTCCGTTCAAGACGGTTGCCGAAGGTGTGGCGGCGGTCACCGCCGGCGATTTGCTGATCATCAAGGAAGGCACCTATAACGAGGCGCTTCTGGTCGAAGATAAGATTGGCACGGAATCTGCGCCGATTACGATCAAGGCAGAAGGCAGCGTGACGATGCAGGGGCTTCTTTCCAGAGCAAACTATACTGCGTGCAGTATTGAAAGAAGCTCTTATGTCAACATTGAAGGCATCCGTTTCGTGATGCTGAATAGTGGTGCCGGGGGCAGCGACAACTATACCCTGATGTACAGGGGTTCCGATCACATTACGGTGTCGCACGCAATCCTGACCTCTGAAAACGGCTCCGCGACCGGTGCAATCAAATTTGTGGATAACAGCACCGCCTGTACGCTGGACAGCTCCTATGTGACCGGTGCAGAACGCATCACCTATCAGTGGGCGGGCGAAATTTCGGGTCATATGATTACCAACAACATTTTTACGACCTACTACGGCTTCCATCTGGATGGCGACTGTGTGCTGAAAAACTGCAAAGTTTACAACAACGTTTTCAAAAACGGCGAATACCCGTTCCGGGGCGGAACATTGACGGGCAACACGGTTGCAAACAATGTATTTTACAGTGCAAGCAGTTCTACAATCGGTGAAGGCAATACCTTTGCCAATAACGCGTATCTTGCCGGTACTCCGGTTTCCGAAACGGATTTTACCGTTGAAGATCCCGGATTTACCGACGCGGCAAACGGCGACTTCTCTTTGGCAGAGGGCAGCCCGCTGATCGGCGCCGGTAACAGCGCATACATGCCGAAGTACGACTACACCGGCGCGCTCCGCAAGAACGCCGATGTCGGTGCGTATGCCTACAACAAGACCTCGACCACCGGTCTGGAGGTTCTCTCCAAATCCCCGAACGGCAGCGCCGTTATGACGACCATTCCGGTCAAGGTGACCTTCTCGGCTCCGGTCGATATGACCGTGCTCAATGCAAAGGATTACATTATCGTTACAAAGGGAACAGAAATGGTTACAGGTTCTTATTCCATTGAAGGCAGCACGGTGACCTTTACGCCTGCCGCCGAGTGGGAATATGAAACCCAGTATACCGTCAAGGTCAAGGCGTCGACCAAGAGCGAAGAGGGTATGACGCTGGGCAATGACGTTTCCTGGAGCTTTACAACAGAGCAGAAAGCGGTGGGACCGCGCGAGTATTACGTTGCGGAAAACGGAAGCGACGACAACCCCGGTACCATCGACGCTCCGATCAGGAACGCTTCCATTCTTGTGAATAAGCTGAAGGCGGGCGATACCGTCATCTACCGTCAGGGCACCTACGATGGCATCTTTGTCATGCAGTACAAGGATTTCTCCGACGGAGCTCCGGTTACCTTCCGCAGCTACGAAGGCGAAGAAGCAACGCTGACCTCGAGCAACGGAGATTATATTTTCTTCCTCGGCCATGTCCGCAATGTCCGCTTTGAAAACCTTACCTTCGCCGCATACCCCGACGCGACTTCTCCGCGCGGCCCGGCGATCGATATCGTTAATTTTGCGGCCAACCATTCCATCCGTACCGGTGAGATCACCGTTACGAACTGCAAATTCACCAACTGCGCTCCTGCCGTTCGTGTCCGCGACTGCGTCACCTCCGGCAGAGATCTGAAGATGGGCGCGATCGAGATCTCGAACAATGTGATCACCGGCACGCTCAAGGAAAAAATCGGCTCCGGTATCTTCTTCTGGGAGTGCCGTGTGGAGGATGGTTCCTACGCAAAGGTCTACAACAATGTGATCATCAATTCCTCCAAAAGCCTCTACTTCTTCGGACGCAGCGAAAACCTGCTGTTCTACAACAACACCTGTCTGGACAGCTACGACCAGCTGAACGCCCCGGGCGAATATGATATCTATGCCTACGGCGGCGCTTACAACAAAGAGATCTACAAGGAAGATCTGTTCCACAACTGCGTGTTTAAGAACAATATCTTTACAAAGCCGATCCGTATCCAGAAGGAATACGACACAACGGTTCTGGAAGCTCAGCAAAACAATATTTTTGACTACAATGTTTATGCTTCCGATTCCATGAAAAATTACGTCACCTACGGCGGTGGCGGCGAAGGCCCGCAGATGAGCTTTGCCGAACTCCAGCAGTATAAGGGCTGGTACGGCGAAGGCGCAGGCGAAGCCGTTCTCGGTTACGAGGCGAACGGCGTGTACGCTCCGGTTGAGTTTGTTGATGTCAAGTCCGACGGACGCCTGAGCGGAAGCGACAACCCTGCCATCGGCGCTGCAGCCGATACGATCGTTGAGGGTGTTCCGGCTCCGGCAACGGACATTACCGGCGCTGCCCGCACGAAAAAAGAAGCGGGTGCCTATGCATTCGATCCGACGATGGTCTTTGTCGGTGAAAATTCCGGTGAAGAAACCGGAAGCTCCTCCAAGCCATACACTTCCGTTTCTCATGCAGTTGCAGCGGGCGGTACCAATATCGTTGTAAAGCCCGGCGCCTATGAGGAAGACGGCGTGACCATTCCGGCGGGAACGACCGTAAAGCCTTACGGTGAAAACGGCAGCGTGGTGCTGAACGGCGCGGTCGCTGTCAACGGCGGCTCGGTTTCCGGCGTTGTGTTCAGCGGTGCTGTGACCGTCAGCGGCAGCGATTCCGAACTGAAAAACGATCAGTTCAAAGCTGCGTTGAAGGTCGTCGGTGCGGCTGACAGCCTGATTTCTTCCAATGATATTCAGGCAGGGCTGGATCTCTCCGGCGATACCGGTACAACGGTGGAGAACAATGTCATTTCCGGTGCGGCTGCAGGTGTTTCTGCAAATGCATCCACCGGTCTGAAGCTTTACAACAATACCTTTGTCAACAATACAAAGGATCTGCAGTTCACAAACGCTTCGGCAACCGTTCGCAACAATATCTTCTCTGCAGAAAGCACGGTTGACGGCGGCACAGTCGATTCGGATTACAACTGCTACAGCAGCGTGACGGTCTCTGAAGAATATTTCAACGCTGCTGCAGAGGCAAATTCGATTTGGGCCAATCCGGAATTTGTGAACGCCAAAGCAGGCGACTACCGTCTGCATAAGCTCAGCGCCTGCGTGGGCGCCGGTGCGTCCGACGAAGACACGCCCGCCGTCGACAAGAACGGCGTTGCCCGCACGAGCAGCGACATTGGCGCATATACGATGGTCAAGGTCGAAAACGTGTACTATGTTTCCACCGAAGGCAGCGACGATGCTGCCGGAACACAGGATGCCCCGTTCAGGACGATCGCCAAGGCTGTCAGCGTTCTGCGCGCCGGTGAAAAGGTAATCGTGATGGACGGCGAGTATACCGAAAATCTCAGCATTATCAAGAGCTATGACGAAGCAGATTCTTTCGTGATCTCCGCGCAGAATGCGGGCAAGGTTACTGTGAACGGCAATGTTGCTATCGTGGATTCGAGCAATGTAACGGTGAGCGGCATTAATGTTAACAATACTGCCGGCAATGCGGCTGTCGTAGTGAACAATTCTACCGGGATCAAGCTTGACTCCGCATCGGTTTCCGCTGCCTCCGGCAACGGTATTCAGGCGGCAGATTCCGAACTTACCCTTTCCGAAATGAAGATTCTGGTTCCCGGCGTTGGACTGACCGGTTCCGCCTCGGTAATGAAAGTGACCCGCACGCTGTTTAAGGGCAATACAAAAGCAATCAGCAGCGAAGAGGCCAGCGACCTGCTCGTAACCGCATCGGTATTTTCCACTTGCGGCTCCGGTATTTACAGTGTGGGTGAATCTGCGCTGCAGGTGATCAACAACTCCTTCTGGAATGTTTCCGGCCTGAATGTGGACGTTACCCAGCAGGACGGCAGCGATACCGAGCTGAATCTTTACAACAATGCTTATTCCCGTTCAGGCAGCGCCGATTCCGGTCTCTTTGTTGCCGTGAACAAGGCTCATGGCTTCAACAGCGAAAACAACATCTACAATGTTTCCGAAGCAGACAAGATCATGTCCGTCTGCGGTGAAGCCCGTACCCTTGCCGAAATGCAGAACGGCGGCGACGACACGGCGAGCCTGCTCGGAGATCCGATGTACACCGCTCCGGAAGCAGATAACTTCTCTCCTGCCAAGGGCAGCCAGGTCGCCCGCGCCGGACGCACCGACGCGAATGCGCCTGCAATTTCCTTCAACGGTCTTGCGTTTGCCGATGTGATGGATATCGGTGCGTACTACTCTCCGTTTACCCTGCGGACCTTCCACGTCTGCCCGTACGGCATTGCCTGGAGTTATTACGGCAATGACCCGGCCGACGGAAGCTGGGATCGTCCGTTTGCAACGCTGCAGCAGGCTCTTGCAGTGGTCGGTTCTTCGGATACGATCATCGTCCACAAGGGTGTTTACGACTCCGGACGTATTGATATTGTGGATCTCCATGGTACCGAGGACGCACGCATTACGATCAAGGGCTGCGACAACCCGGATTGCTGGTATTGCCAGAAGTATGACAGCAACAACTTTGATTACGCGCCCGATGAAGCGGTTGCGATCGATCGCCCTGTCTTTACAGGCGCTCAGAAGTACGACTTTGCCGATACGACTGTTTCTGCGGGAACAGACCTCGGTATGAAATTTACTAACTGCAGCTACATTACTCTGGAAAATCTTGAAGTTGCGGGATTCCAGGACTGCGGCGTCTGGATTTATGGCGGAAAAGGCATGGAGCTGAAGAATATGAAGCTCCACAATTTCGACAACAAGCAGAACGTGAATGCCGGCGTTATGGGCGTGCTGGTCAACGATGCGTATGACTGCCTCTTCCAGGACCTGACTATTTGGGATGTTGGCTATACCAGAAGAAGCGAAGCCGACCATGGTATGTACATTGGCCATGCAGACAATTGCGTTTTTGAAAATCTTGTGATCTATCAGTCTCCCGGCGCAGGCATCCAGTTCTATGCCGGTGACAATTACAAGATCCATGCAACGAACTGCACGATTCGCAATAGCGTTTTTGTGGAGTGCTGCGACGGTCTGATCATGTGCGGTACAGAAAACTTCAACGTGGTCAACAATACGTTTGTCAACAGCCTTGCAAACGACCTTTATCTTGACTGGAACGTCAACAGCTGCGTTTTCCGCAATAACATTTTCTACAATGATTATACGGAAGGCAGTTATCCCTATCAGCGGCCCACCTCGATCATTGGCCGTCATAACGGCAGTGGCGAAAACAAGGTCCTGAATAATATCTTTGACAACAGCATTTATGACTATGCCGGTCCGGCACGTTGCCAAGAGGGCTGGAGCGCGGAAGGCTTTGCCGATATCGGCGACTTTATTGCCGCACAGCAGGGACTGAATACCTTCAGCAATTTCAATGCAGGCGAAGCGCTGTTTATCGGTGCCATCGATAAGGATGGAACGACGGCCAGCGAGCAGGCTATGTCGATTCGTAACGATGCTCTGTTCCAGATTTTCTGGGCAAGCGCCTGCGTAGACGCCGACTCGGCCGAGGGCGCTCCCGCGACCGACATTCTCGGAAACGACCGTACCGGTCTTCCGGATATCGGCGCTTATGAAGCCGAGCTTGCAGTGGAATATCACTTTACCGAAGGCGACGGTTCCAGCTGGACGAAGGGCTCTGAAACCGGATTGCAGTTCAAGCTGGATGGCCCGGTCGGAAAGCTTGTCGGATTCCTTGTCAATGGTGATACGGTGCTGACAGATGCTGATGCAGAGCTTTTGGACGACGGAACGACTCTGGTGCTGAAGCCTGAATTCCTTGAAAAGCTCCAGACCGGTGAGATTTCTATCGTTGCGCTGTATGAAGACGGTTTTGCTCAGGCGAGCTTCTCTGTTGTTACAGACACCACTTCTTCCGGCGCTGCTTCGGACGGCGGCAGCTCCTCCGGCGCTGCTTCGGACGGCGGCAGCTTCTCCTCCGGCGCTGCTTCGGACGGCGGCAGCTCCTCCTCCGGTGCTGCTTCGGATAGCGGCAGCTCTTCTTCCGGTACTGTTCCGGCAACAGGTGCGAACGGTGTATTTGCGGTTTCTGCGGTTCTCTTCCTTATCGCCGCCGCTATTGCAGTTCTTTGTGTTACAATGCATCGCCGCAAAGAAGAGGAAAACAACTAAATCATGCAATGCTGCGGTTGAGTAAGTAAACTGCCGTAGCTGCGAAAAGGGGATCGGAGCAAAATCCGATCCCTTTTTTCGTGTATGTACTCAATCTGTTTTTCGTTCTGAGTCAAACAGCCTGCTTCGGTGCGCTGCTTTCAAAAAGCGGAGTTTGCGACGGCGGCGTTCTGGTTGCGCAGAGCATGAGATCTGTATTTTGTGTGAGTTCTTTAGAATGCAGCCCCTGTGCGGCGCTCATTGACAGAACGCGCAAAAAGCGATATAGTTTCAGGTAAGAAGCGCATAGAACAATATTTGCGCTCCCGCAGGCGAAATGGATTGGACCTTACATCAATTTGAGGAGGAAAAACAATGGCAGATTTATGGATGCGCTTTCCCGGCGGAAAGGCGAAAGCGTTCACGATGAGCTATGACGACGGGGTAGAACAGGATATTCGGCTGATCGAAATCATGAACCGTTTTGGTCTGAAGGGAACCTTTAACTTGAATGCAGGATTGTTTGCACCGGAAGGGACTGTATACCCAAAGGGACAGATCAGCCGCAGACTGAGTGCGAAAAGGGCGCTCGAGTTGTATCGGGACTCCGGAAACGAGGTTGCGATACACGGCCTGACACACCCGTTTTTAGATAAAATTCCGGTGCCGCGAATGGTTTATGAAATTGTGGAGGATCGACGTCGGTTGGAAGAAATGTTCGGCTGTGTTGTGCGAGGTATGGCTTATCCTTATGGCACGCTGAACCAGGATGTGATAAAGGCGTTGAAGGCGGCGGGAATTATCTATGCCAGAACGACGGTCAGTATGGGCAACTTTGAGATTCCGGAGGACTGGCTTCAGTTGCTGGCGACGGCGCATCATAACGATCCCAAGTTAGAAAAGTTTGGTAAAACGTTTTTGAAAAACACGCCGCAAGGGGATCCCCAAATGTTTTACCTTTGGGGACACAGCTATGAATTTGAAAGAGACGACAATTGGCAGGTCATCGAGCGCTTTGCAGAATTGATCGGAGGTCATTCCGACATCTGGTATGCGACCAATATTCAGATTTTTGATTATATTCTGGCATATCGTCAGCTGCGGTTCAGCGTGGACATGAAGCTGGTGCAGAATCCAACGGCACAGGATATTTTCTTCCGCCTGGGTGAAACGGATCAGATGGTTCCCGCCGGGAAAACCGTTGCGCTTCCCGGGTGATGCCAAGCCGGAAAAACGGAGACCGCGCAGAAAATCGGTTCTATTCCAGCACGTCCATTGCCTGTTCCACTTCGCCGCGCACAAAAAATGAAAGCTTTCCGTTTTCGTCGCAGAGCGCCAGGAAAATATCCTCCGGCGCAGGGGCGTTCTGTTCTTTCAATGCGCGGGAAAGCCAAACCTCGTCGCGGCCGATTCCGTGCAGATTCTGCGCCATGATTTGACCGTCCAGAATGACTTCGGCGCAAAGCACGGCAGAGGGAACGGAGAGCGACAGCTGCTGCGGTGTTGCCGGGGCTTGGTCTGTCTTTTTTAATACACTGAGCATGCCGTTCGGTTCCAGCACGGCATGCTCGATTTCATTTGGAGAAAAAGCGCCCGCCGTACGGCATTGTGAAAGAAGGTCGTTGACATCCATTTTTGCTTTACGAAGGTTTTCCTCGCATATTTTTCCGTGTTGAATCAGCAGCAGCGGCTTTCCGGTGAAAAAGCGGCGCAGACGCAGGCTTTTGTCTGTCGCAATGGAAATGATTACGGCAGCCAACGAGTAGACCAACAGCCCCGCGATACCGTCCGGAATAGGGGTGTCACGGTTGACGGCGAACTCGGCCGCAATCGAACCGATGGAAATCCCGATAATATAATCGAACGGCGTCAGCTGTGAAACCTGCTTGCGCCCCATCAATTTTGTCATTCCGAACAGGACTCCCAACGAAAGCAGTGCCCGCAGCAATACTTCGCCCAATGCGAAAAGATCCATCCAATCAAACGCCCTTTCTGTGTTAGTTCCCGCGGTTTTGCGAAGTGTCCGTAAAATTCCTAAGGCAGGATTAGTATGCATCAAAAAGGGCAGTTCATACAGAGCAGATGAAGCAGAGCCGTCAGTGAGAAAGCAGAAAGGCAGACAATTCGGCAACCGTGCCGCAGATGTGGTCGGCGCCGGCCTTCTCCAGCTCTCCCGGTTCCGCAAAGCCGAAACGTACTCCGAGCGATGTGATCCCGCATCTTTTTGCGGCGGAGATATCATGATGCCGGTCCCCGACCATAAGAACAGAAGCGCGCTGCCGGGTCGGGATTTCAAACTGTTCCAACAGTTCTTCAATAACCTCTGCTTTGTCGGAACGTCTGCCGTCAAATTCGGTTCCGATGACCGCGGAGAAAAATCCGGAGAGGCCAAAATGCTCCAGGATCCGGTTGGTGAACAGCGTTGGCTTACCGGTGGCCACAGCAAGCGTGCGTCCCTGCGTTTTTAAGGCGGTCAGCATCGGTAAAATACCGTCATAAACGCGGTTTTCAAAAATGCCGGTATCGCGGTAACGTTCACGGTATTTTTCGGTTGCGGCGCGCGCCTGCTCCTCCGAGAAACCGTAATATTCCCGAAATGCGGTCACAAGAGGGGGGCCGATAAACCGGCGCAGCAAAACAGGGTTGGTTTCGCTGATGCCGAATGAATGCAGCGCATACTGCACGCAGCATGTAATACCGGGCGCGGAATCTGTCAGTGTACCATCCAGATCAAAAAAAATCGGGTCAAAATGCAAGGTGATATCCTCCTTTTGCAGTTGAAGCAGATGAAAAATATTGTATCATATCGCGTGCGGGAACGCCAGCCAAACGGGAATATTTAAAAGCTTGTAAACTTTCCGTGAATTCGGTTGTTTGCCGTTACACACAGGTGTAAAATAATTTGTGCTATGAAGGCTGAGGAGCCTGAGCCGCGGTCTGTTTTGCAAAGGAAAGGAAGATTTGTACCATGGCGTTTGTTGAGTTTCATGACGTTACGAAGATTTATAAAACCGGGGATACGGAAATTCACGCTGCGGACGGGATTACTTTTTCGCTGGAGCAAGGTGAGTTCGTGATCGTTGTCGGCCCCAGCGGGGCGGGAAAAACCACGGTACTGAATATGTTGGGCGGTATGGATACATGCACAGGCGGAAGCATTTTTTTGGATGGCAATTGTATCAGTCAGTATAATGCCCGCCAGCTTACGGAATATCGCCGTTATGAGATCGGTTTTGTGTTTCAGTTTTATAATCTGGTGCAGAACCTGACAGCGCTTGAAAACGTGGAACTTGCTGCGCAGATTTGCCGGGAGCCGTTGGACGCCGCGCAGGTGCTGAGGGAAGTCGGCCTTGGGGAACGGCTGCAGAATTTTCCCGCACAGCTTTCGGGCGGAGAGCAGCAGAGAGTATCCATTGCACGCGCCATTGCCAAAAATCCAAAGCTGTTGCTTTGTGACGAGCCGACCGGCGCTCTGGACTATAAAACGGGAAAAACCATTTTGACCCTGCTGCAGGACACCTGCCGAAAGCAGGGCCGTACGGTCGTGGTCATTACGCATAATTCTGCCTTTGCCGCAATGGCGGACCGTGTGATCCGCATTAACAGCGGAAAAGTTGTGGAGACTTATGTAAACCCGGACCCCATGCCGGCGGAAAGGATTGAATGGTAAGTGAAGAATGCGTTTCGCAAGGACTTTTTTCGCCTGATTTGGCAGACGCGCAGCCGTTTTTTGGCTATCATGGCGATTGTTGCGCTGGGAGCGGGCTTTTTTGCGGGGTTGGAATCTGCGGCGCCGGACATGCGGCGTGCGGTGGATGCTTACCTTGACGAATACCGTACAATGGATTTGCGGGTGATTTCACCGCTTGGTCTGGTGGACGATGATATTGACGCCATCCGGCAGACGGAGGGGGTGGCCGCTGTGCTGCCGGCCTATTCCGTAGACGCCGTGATCAACCTGACCGGAAAGGATGAGGTAGTGCGTGTGCACTCGCTGCCGCAGGATACCTCGGACGGGAATGAGAATTTTATCAACCGTATGACGCTGACCGGCGGGCGCATGCCGCAGGCAGAGAACGAGTGTCTGTTTTATGCAGGAAAACTGGAGATCGACGGGAAAAATATTGGAGATACGATTGTATTGCAGGAGAGCGATTCCGTGAATGAAACGCTTTCCTGCCGGGAGTATACGATTGTCGGATTGGTCAATACACCGTATTATCTTTCTTTTTCGCTTGGCAGCACTTCGATCGGCAGCGGTTCGTTGGGGTATTATATGTACGTTCCTGAAAGTAATTTTAAACAGGATTATTACTCCGAGGCGTTTGTTGCCGTAAGCGGCGCAGCGGAATTGGATACTTTTTCGCAGGAGTACCAGGAAACAGTGCAGAAGGTTTCCGACCGTTTGGCTGCAATTGCTCCTCTGCAGCTGGAAAAACGCAGGGACGATCTGTTTGCCGACCAGCTGGCGGAGCTGGAAGATGCGAAGAGGCAATATGCCGACGGCAAAGAAGAAGCAGAGCGTGAGATCGCTGCTGCAGAGCAGAAGCTAAAGAATGCCGAGGCAGAAATTACTGCTAACGAAGAAAAGCTAAGCGCTGCAGAGGAACAGCTTACCCAGGGAGAAGAGCAGCTTGCCGCAGCGGAAAAACAGCTGGAGCAGCTCCGCGAGGTTTATCTGCAGGCAAAAGCAGATGCCGCAGAGCAGCAGAAAACGACCGCCGTTCTGCAAAGGGAGTGGGACGCCGCCGCAAAAGATTATGCAGAGAAAAAAGCGGCTGCAGACGCCGAACTGCTGCCCAAACAGGCAGCTTTGCTGCAGGCACAGGCAGTGCTTGCGCAAACACAGGCGCAGCTGCAGACCGTGAGCATGCAAATTGCACAGACAGAGCAGACGGTTGCCCGTCTGGAGCTACAGGCCGCGTCGCTGAAGGAGCAGCTTGAAGCAGAAAAGGACCCCGAGCTTGCGGCCAAGCTGTCGGCAGAACTGACAAGAACGGAAAACAACCTTGCTGCCGCAAGACTGCTGCTTTCGGTACAGGAACGGGAGCAGCAGACGCTCAACGATATTTTGCCCGCACAGCAGCAGGCGGCAAAAAAGGCACAGCAGGAATATGACGATGCAAAGCAGCAGAGCGCTCCTTTGGAAGCGCAAAAGCAGCGGCTGGATCTCTTGGGAGAACAGCTTGCCGAAGCAAAGGGCAAAGCGGCAGAGCTCAATGCGGCAGAAAGCGGAGCATTGTCAAAAGTAACGCTGACCGAATCCGGTTTGGAAAGCTCCCGCCGGACGCTGTCGTCTTCCAAGCAGGAGCTTGCGGACGGCCGGGCGAAGCTGAACACGGGGAAGGCGGAACTGGCAGAGGGAAAACAACAGCTGGAAAGCAAAAAAAGCGAGGCGCAGCAGCAGCTTGACGATGCCCAATTGAAAATTGCGGAAGGAGAGGCGCAGCTGCAGGAGATAAGCAAAACATCATGGTACCTGCTGGACCGGGATACCAATGTGGGATTTGCCAGTTTTCGCGGAGATGCCGACCGAATGGCATCTATTGCAAATGTCTTCCCGGTCATTTTCTTTCTGGTCGCTGCACTGGTAGCGCTCACCACCATGACCCGTATGGTCGAGGAAGAACGCAGTCTGATCGGAACCTTTCGCGCGCTTGGGTTTTCCAAAGGGAAGGTCACAGGGCGTTATCTGGTCTATGCGGCGCTGGCTACGTTTGTCGGCAGCGCGGCGGGGGTACTGCTGCTGGAAAAGGCGCTCCCCGTTATTTGCTGGAACTGTTACCGTATTCTTTACGCGGCGCCGGGAACCGACGCGCCATATCAGTGGAATTATGCGCTGGTGGGAACGCTGGCCGCCTGCGCCTGTACGCTGCTCGCAACGTTTGCTGCTTGCCGCGCCACCGTTTCGGAATCTCCGGCGCAGCTGATGCAGCCGCGTGCCCCAAAACCGGGAAAACGCATTTTACTTGAGCATATTCCGTTGATCTGGAATCACCTTGGATTTATTAAAAAAGTAACGGCACGCAACCTGTTTCGCTACAAAAAACGCCTGATCATGACGGTGGTTGGGATTGCCGGCTGTACCGGGTTGCTGCTGACCGGGTTTGGCATTAAGGATTCCGTTTCCTCCATTATTTCCAACCAATATGATGAAATTTTTCGGTACGATATGCAGATGGCGCTGCGGCAGGAAACACTGCTTGACAGTACGCGTGAAATTTTAGACGATCAGACAAAGTTTACGGATTATCTGGAGGTTTCACGCCACAGTACCGAGCTGACCATGAATGGGGCGACGATGACGACCTTTATCTCGGTTCCCAAGGAAAGCGCAAAGCTGCCCCGGTTTATTGCTCTTCGTTCCCGTACCGGACACAGTCCGGTGGAATTTGGCGCCGATTCTGTTGTTGTGACCGAAAAGCTTGCCAATCGCCTCGGTCTTTCCGTTGGCAGCAGCATCACTCTGAAAAATGACGATGGTGAAGAAGCGTCGTTTACCGTCACCGGGATCACTGAAAATTATATCAATCACTATATTTATATTTCCCGTGAGCTTTATGAGGAAAAACTTGGCGCAGTTACGTTCAACGAAATTGACGCGATTTGCGCTTCAGAGGATCCTGCTGTCCGTGACGATATTTGTGCGGAGCTGCGCGGACGCAGCGACGTCAGTACAGCGGCTTTCAATAAGGAATTCAGCTCTCAATTTGATACGATGATCGAAAGCCTGAATTACATTATTCTGATTATCATTGTCTGTGCAGGCTTGCTGGCCTTTATTGTGCTTTATAATTTGACGAATATCAACGTTTCAGAGCGCCAGCGGGAAATTGCGACGATTAAGGTACTCGGGTTCTACGACAGGGAGGTCGGCGCCTACGTTTACCGTGAGACTGCGATGCTCACGGTGATCGGCTGCCTGTTTGGACTGCTGTTCGGTGTGGTACTGCACCGGTTTGTCATCACAACGGTGGAGGTCGACCTGGTAATGTTCGGCCGAACCGTTGCGCCGCTGAGCTTCCTTTGGTCGGCGCTGATCACGGCGGTATTCGCGGTGATCGTCAATCTGGTCATGTATAAAAGGCTGCAGAAAATTTCAATGGTAGAAAGCCTGAAATCGGTGGATTAACGGGAAATCGGGTTTGGCGGCGAGCCGGCTCTTGCAAAGTGAAATCTGAAATCCGTTTTTAGTGTTGTTTTGAAGCATACAAAGAGTTTTACGGATACATTTGTGTTATAATATAAAAGAAGGCAGCATGAAAAAATGATGCAAGCCGGAGCGGAGATCATTGCAAACGGAAAAAAGTGTGGATAGTACAGAGTCTTTCTG
>JAHZES010000037.1 GCA_019421725.1 Clostridiales bacterium
CGATATTGAAAATGATATGACGCCGTCCCACGCCGATGGAAAGCGGAGTATCCTCTTCTCCCATCAGCTTGAGCACTTCGGAAAGCGTTTTCCCCGGGACCACAAAGCTGACCGGTTCGTCGCACTGTACCGGCTCTGTCCGCATTGCAAGGCGGCAGCCGTCCACGGCGACCAGGCGGATCCTTCCGTCTCCGATCTCAAACAGTGTTCCCGTGTGGACCGGTTTCGCATCGCTGGTCGAAACGGCGAACAGCGTCTGACGGATCATGCTTTTCAGGGTGTTCTGCGGCAGCGTAACCGAAACGCCGCCCGAAACGCTCGGAAGATCGGGGTATTCCGAGGCGGCGATGCCTATAATGGCGAATTCGGATTCCCCGCTGCGGATAACGGCGGAATATTTTGCGTCCACCTCAATAGTCACTGTTTCGTCCGGCAGGGAACGGATAATGTCTCCGAAAAGCTTTGCACCAAAGATCACATCACCCTCTTCTGCTACGCTGCCCTCCACAAACGTTGTGATCCCCAATTCAAGGTCGTAGCCGCAAAGAAAGATCCGATCGCCTTTTGCCTTTACAAGAATTCCCTCCAAAGCGGGAATTGCCGATTTTGAGGATACCGCACGCGAAACATTCGACACTGCTGCCTGAAGAAGCTGCCGGTTGCACGTAAACTTCATAAAAAGACCTCCGTTTCCGTTTTAGGAAGAAAGAAAGAATATAAATAATAGATTTAGTATTAGGGGGCGTTTAAACTGTGGAAAATTGTAATACGGCTGATTATACTGCGGGTAAAACAGGATTTTGGTTTTGTGGATTCGCTGTTGCGAAAGTGTGGAAAGGAAAGAGGATAAAAAAGTTATAAACCTGAATGTTGAAAACTTTGTGGGGAATGTTGAAAACATGTTTAGAAGTAAAGGATCCGAAAAGAGGCGCATTTTTTCCGTTTTCCACGGATTTGTGGAAAAACTGAAAACTTCTCCACTTTTCAGAACTCCTGTATATAAGGAAAGAATATTCCTTTCAGAGGCTCAGTTTTACCGGTCCCGGATGTTTTTGATAATGTCCTCCACCGAGGCCTTGATTTTAGAATCCTGCTTCATCAGTCGCTCCACCTGCTGCAGAGCGTAAATGACAGTGGAGTGGTCGCGCCCTCCGAATTCCTCGCCGACGTCGGTAACAGGCATCTGCGTGATCTCACGCACGCAATACATGGAGATCTGGCGCGCGCGTGAAATATTCGCCGCGCGTTTTTTGGAGCGGATGTCCTCCGCCGTTACGTTAAAGGTGCGGCTGACCTCTTCAATAATTTTGGAAACCGTAACGGGTGTGGGCTGGTCGTTATTGAGAATATCGCTGATGGCCTTTTGAGCCGTTGCGAGCGACGGGGCCTGATTTTCCAAAAGGTAATAGGCGCGCATTTTTTTGACGGCCCCCTCCAGCTCTCGGATGTTGTTTTTAAGCCGGGAGGCGATGTATTCGCAGACGACCTCGTTAAGGTCGATGTTCAGCAGCTGCGCCTTGCGCTTAACGATGGCGATCCGCGTTTCAAAATCCGGCGGCTGAATATCGGCAAGAAGTCCGCTTTCAAACCGGGTGCGCAGACGATCCTCCAAGGTCTGGATTTCTTTGGGCGGACGGTCCGATGTCAGAACGATCTGCTTTTTTTCCTGATACAGCGCATTAAAGGTATGGAAGAATTCTTCCTGCGTCTGTGTTTTACCGCCGATGAACTGGATATCATCCACCAGAAGCACGTCCGCCTGGCGGTAGCGCTGATGAAACGCCATGGTGGAGCCCTGAGCAATGGCGTCGATCAGCTCGTTGGTGAAATCGTCGCCCTTAATATAGATGATGTTCATTTTCGGATTGTTGCGGTGGATCTGGTCGCAAATAGCGTACAGAAGGTGCGTTTTGCCAAGACCGGAGTTTCCGTAGATCAGGAGAGGATTGTATTCACCGGACGGGTGGTTTGCGACCGCCTGCGACGCCGCATGCGCAAGCTTGTTGGAGGAGCCGACGATAAAGGTTTCAAACGTATATTCGTAATCGCTCCCGCCGGAAAGGATCCCGTTGATGACGGAATCTTTATTGGCGTTGTCATCCGCCGTAATGATGCGCACCTTCAGCGGAGAGCCGAAGACCTCCTGAAACGCATCGCCCAGCCGGTCCATGTAAAAGTTTTCGACGGTTTGTTTGTGAAAGATGTTCGGAACGCAAAGTACGGCGGTCCCTGCCTCCATCTTTACCGGTTCGATCCGCGTGATCCAGGATTTATACGCGGTTTCGGTGAGCTGCTTCCGCAAATGCTCGCACACCAGCTCCCAGGCTTCCTGAAAAGATTCCATCCTGCTTTACCCCTTTTTTCAAATTTCAAAAATCAGATCTGCGTAAAAGAGCCTGTCCCATCCATCAAGCGGGGACAAAATTCGATTCGTAAAAATATCATATCACAAAAACGGATTTTTGACAAACTTTCAACACGAATGTTTAAAACCTGATTTTTCTCGGTTTTTCTATATATTTAGTGGAATTTTGAATAGTTTTAAAAAGAAAACTCCAAATATAGAACCGCAAAAGTTTTTGTCATTTTTTAAAAAGAAAAAAACAGCATCCTGCACAATTTCAGAAGCAAAATTTTGAACACGACAATTTTCGGGGTAAAGAAAGAAACATTTTTTGAATTTGATAAAATAAATTAAAATTTTCACTTTTATTTGTAAAAAATATTGACGTTCGTAGAAACGTGCTTTATTATAAGGGTAATAGAAGGATTATTGTCCTTGACAGTAAAATATTTCTTTCAACAGCGCGGGCGGTTGGAGAAAAAAATAAAGGAGGTCAAAAACAATGAAAAAGAAAAATGTATCCCGAAAAATCATTTCCCTGATGATGGTTCTGTTCCTTTTCATGGTATTTTGTTCCTCGGCATTGGCGTATATTTACAGAAGGAAGGGTGGTTGAACCGTTTGAAAAAAGCAAATTTCGCAGCAGCGCTGCTGGCCTGCAGTATGGTTTGTTCCCTTTCGGCCTGCATGGCGACGACGGGAAAAGAAATATATCAAAACAAGCTGCTGTACTCCATTGACGTAGCAGGGATGTATGCTCCGGAAGAAGCGGCTGCTTACCGGGCAGAGAACTGGGAGCCTTCGGAAAAGTTCCTCTGTGATACGCTGCTGAAAAACGGTTGCGAGCGCGCCGCGGTGGCTCCCGGAGTATCGTATACAAAGGCATTTCCTTCCGGACAGATTCAGGAATGCTTGAATATTCTGGACGGGGGAAAAGAATTTTACGGAAAAGAAGCAGGACGGATCGGTTTTCAGTATTTTTACAATGCCGATGAAAAAATGGCCGAGGAAATGGAAAAGGTAGAAAATATCCTTACTGTTTATCCTCGCGATCAGTATCTTTTAGAAAACAGCGACGCGGGGAAATCCTTTTCCTTCGCTTCCATTGACGAGGAGTTGGATAAGCTGGATACGCTGTTTCAGGCGCTCGGGCTGGGGGAGATGGAATGCTCCATCGCCATTGCAATGAACCCGGAGAGTCTGCACAAGATTCGCGCGGGCTTAGAGCAGGGGGAGTTCGGTCAGGAGGAATACCGTTTTTATGAAGAAGGCTTTTACCTGTTTCAGTTCCGGCGAATGGTAAACGAAACAAAAAGCGCGTGGAACGAGAATCCTTTTTTTGGAAACATAATTCCGGACGGCTACGATTCCTTCGTCGGTACGGATATCATTACGGTGATCACCGGAAGAGACGGTACGATTTCTCTTGAGGTTTACGGTTTTCCGAAAATTTCTGACGTAATCGAGGAAAAAAGCGTTGTTCCTGCGGCGGAAGCGATCCGTGCGGTGGAAAAAATTTGCATGGAAAAGCTTGGCGGCGAAGTACAAAAAGAGGTCGTTTCCGGCGAATTCTGTTACGTCAATGTCAAAGATGAAAAATCTTTCGTCAAAAGGCTGCAGCCCTGCTGGAATTTCAGCGTCAGAATAACGGAATCGTTTGAGGATCAGAATGGGGAAAAAAGAGAGGATGTTCATTATTATGCGTTCTTTGTCAACGCGCTGAACGGCAAGCTGATCGAAACCGACAAAGAACTCCTCTCGCCATGAGGAGGGTAAAAATGAAAAAGACAGGTGCGCTGCGCGCAAGCTTCCGGCGCGCTTTTTTTTCGCCGGCGTTTTTTCTTGCCCCGGTCGGGCTGGCGGTTTTTATGCTGGGGGAAGTTCTGTTGTTAAAAAGGAAGGCGGACAATGCGTTTTTGGCCTATAGCTTTGCGTTTTCTACCGGAAGCGTAAATGACATGATTTACAAGACACTGCCGCTGTTCCCGTTTGCGCTCAGCTACGCGGAGGATGTGTACTCCGGCGCGATCCCGTTCTGGAGCGTTCGCTGCGGGGTTCGCCGCTACGTCCGCAGCGTCTGGGTAACGGCGGCGGTAACAGGCTTTTTAACGGTGTTTTTGGGCCTTATGCTGTTTGATACGGTTATTTTTACAACAATGACGGTTCCTGAACCGGTGGAAAACCAAAATCTGTTCGGAAATTTTTTAAAATATGGCAGCCCTGTGCCCTATCTTCTGGTGGACGGTTTTTATAAGGCGCTTTCCGGCGCAATGACGGCCTGCATGGCCGTCTGGTTTTCGTCGATGATCCCGGACAGGCTCGCAACGATCGTATCCCCCGTTATAGTGGATTTTTTTTATGAGTGGGTCGTCTCTTTATCGGGGATCCCCTTCTACAGGCTTAATCTGGTGGACGGGCTCATGGTCGAGGGCGGCGGCGAGCTGAGGTGGCTCTGGACGATTTTGGCCAAGCTGGCGACGGCGTTGGCGCTCTGCACGGCGCTGGGTCTTCTGGCGGAGCACAACGCAAAAAGGAGGCAGAAAAATGAGTAGCATCCAAACGGAATTTCTCTGCGTCCGCAGCAATATCTGCAAATGGTGGAGCAAATCGCTGATCTATGTGGTCGCGGCGATCGTGCTGATCTGTTGCTTCTGGAATTTGTCGTGGATCAACAGCTTCTGTTCTGCGTCGGGGATGAGGATATCTCTCTGGATCGTTCCGTTTGTCCTGAGCAGCATGAAATCCATTTACGGCTTTTTAACCGTTCTTTTGTTCAGCACGGCGCCGTTTTTGGAAAACGACGCTCCGTTTGTCATCGTCCGCACGGGTAAGGCGGCGTGGATCAAGGGTCAGCTTTTGTACATCGCCGTGGCTTCGCTGCTGCTGACGCTTTTTATCGTCTGCAGCGCGTGGCTCGTGATCCTCCCCAGCATGGGCTTTGCTGCGGAATGGGGCAGCGTGATCGAGCTTTTGGCAAATTACCCGAACGAGATTCTGAAGTACGGGCTGACCGACGGCTGGGGATTTTTCTCTCTTTCGGTCGTCAACAACGCGTCTCCGCTTTCCGCCAGCCTGCTTACCATTTTTTTAATGTGGCTGAACGGTGTTTTTTCCGGCGTGCTGATCCTTTCCTTCAACGTGCTGGTCAAGCCGGGCATCGGCGTGGTGGCGGCGGGGGTTTTGCTGTTCGTTTCGGCCTTTTCGGTTTACCTGGCCCCGATATTCGTCGGGCCGATTATGAATTATTTTACGGTTTACAGCTGGAGCTCCATTATCGTCATCTCGCCTTTTTACTCGGAAGGCCCCAATCTGTTTTATGTGGTCGGGGTCCAGGGCTTTTTGATTCTGATGCTTTCGGTTTTTTCGGTCATCTCGTTCTGCCGCAGGGATATCGTTTTCCGGCGATAGAAAAGAGGTACGACGCATTCGAAAGGGGGATTTTTATGGCAGAAAATATTGTGGAGGTCGATCAGCTGGTCAAGCAGTTTAAAACGGTTACGGCGCTCGACCATGTTTCGGTCTCGTTTGAAAAGGGAAAGATCCATGGCATAATCGGACGGAACGGCAGCGGAAAAACGGTGCTGTTCAAATGCATCTGCGGCTTTATGCAGCCCACCGAGGGAACCGTTCTGGTGGAGGGGAGGCCGGTGGAGCCCTCCGCCGCGCAGAACATCGGGATCATCATTGAAGACCCGGGCTTTATTCCGTCGATAAGCGCGTTTAAAAATCTGAAGCTTCTGGCGTCGATCAGGCGCGTCGTCTCCGACGACGAGATCCGCGCCGTGATCGCCCGGGTCGGGCTGGACCCCGAAAGCAAAAAGCACGTCGGCAAATTCTCGCTTGGGATGCGCCACCGGCTGGGCATTGCGCAGGCAATTATGGAAAAGCCGCCGCTGCTGCTGCTGGACGAGCCGATGAACGGGCTGGACAAACACGGCGTGGAAAACATCCGCGCCCTGCTGCTGGAGCTGTGCCGGAAGGACGGGATCACCATTCTGATGTCGTCTCATTATGCGGAGGACATTGAGGCGCTGTGCGACACCGTCTGCGAAATGGACTGCGGCGTGCTGACGCCGCTGCGCGGCTTTGAAAAATAAATTTTGCCGGGACCGATAAAAACGGGCAAAGGGAGCAAAATAAGCGGGAAAAGACCGTATTTTGCCCCCGGAACCCGTTTGTCGCGTCCGAATTAAAAAATCTGTGAAAATTTTGTTGACAGGCCCTCGTGTCATGGGCTATAATTGTACCTTAGCAAAGAGTTTTTTCAGCACTCATAAGGAGGTGTTTTCATGCTTCGGACATATCAGCCCAAGAAGCTTCACCGCAAAAAGGAACATGGCTTCCGCAAGAGAATGGCAGACAGCAACGGACGTAAGGTTCTGGCCCGCCGCAGAGCTAAGGGAAGAAAGCGCCTGACGCACTGATTGAAGACCACCTTTGCGTGGTCTTTTCTTTATCAGCCGCGCTTTGTGCCATATGAAAGCGTTACGGTCGTCAGGTTAGGAGTTGGTCTTTCATGGGCAAGGTTTCGGTGCTGAATCAGAACAGGGATTTTCGCAGGATCTACGCAAAGGGCAGGGCGTTTGTCGACCCCGCTCTGGTTACTTATGTTTTGAAAAACAAGCAGGGGTATGTGCGCTGCGGAATTACTGCAAGTAAAAAGATCGGCTGCGCGGTGGAGAGAAACCGCGCAAGGCGTGTAATTCGGGAGGCCGCAAGAGAGGTTTTGCCCGGGGTTTCCCGCGGGGTAGACCTTGTTTTTGTCGCGCGATCCAGAACGGTGCGCCTGAAAAGCACAGACGTCGCCCGGGTCCTGCGCCGGCACCTTAACGAGGCGGGGCTGGCGGCGCACGGGGAACCGCGATGAAAAAAACGCTGCTTGCGCTGATCCGGTTTTACCAAAAGCATATTTCGTCTCACACAAAAGCCTGCTGCCGTTTTTACCCCACGTGCTCGCAGTATGCGTTTACGGCAATTGAGCGCTTCGGCGCGTTAAGGGGATGTTGGCTGGCGCTTTGCAGGCTGCTGAAATGCCAGCCGTTTCACCCGGGCGGGTTTGACCCTGTTCCGGAAGAATTTTCTTTTTTTAAAAGGAAAAACACGAAAGTTCAATAGGGCGGTCTCATTTCGGATTCCGCTTCCTGTTCCAATCATAGAGAACCTGCTGTTCGGGAGGAAACCGTTTTATTATGAATATTTTGGATTATCTGGGGAGTTTGTTCGGCTATATCATTTTCTTTGGCTACAAAATTTCCGGCGTGTATGTCATCGGTATTCTGCTGTTTACCATTGCGGTGCGTCTGGTGCTGCTGCCGTCGTCGTTCAAGCAGCAGAAAACCTCTGCAAAGCAGGCGCGGCTTGCTCCAAAACTGAAGGAACTGCAGGAGATGTATAAAAACAATCCGCAGAAAATGCAGGAGGAGCAGCAAAAGCTTTACGCGCGTGAAAATGCCAACCCAATGTCCGGCTGCCTGCCGATGCTGATCCAGTTTCCGGTCATCATCGGTCTTTACAGCGCGATCACAAAGCCGCTGATGTGTGTGCTGCATATGTCTGTGGATAAGGTAAACGCCGCGCTGCAGCTTGTCGGACTGGACAAAGCCGGTTACGGTCAGCTGGATTTCATCAGCCAGTTTGCGTCTCTGCGCGAAAAGGTGGTGGCGTCCAACATTTTTAACAGCACGGAGATCGCCGAACTGGACGGGCTTGCTAACGGGGCCTTCAATCTGTTTGGCATCAACCTGCTCGGCACGCCAAGCGTCAGCCAGATCAGCGTGCTGTTGGTGATCCCGATTCTTTGCTTTGTAACGTCCATGGCGATGTCTATTATTATGAATAAGACAAGCGCGCAGCCCCAAACGGGCGGCGGCTGCATGAAGTGGGGCATGCCGATCTTCATGTCGTCTTTCTCTACAATTATTGCGTTTTCGGTTCCGGGTGCAGTCGGCCTTTACTGGATTTTCTCCAACCTTGCGTCGATTTTGCAGACCGTAATCATGAACCGGTATTATAATATGTGGGTGATGAATGCACAGGATGAGGCCGCAAGGTATGCGCGCCGCGAAAACGAAGAAAGCGCGCTGCTTGCCAAATTCGGCGGCGTAAATATCCGCGCCGCCTTCGATTCCCTGCGCAGCGCAGACAAAACGGACGCGCCGGAAGAAGAGGAGATCCCGGAGGAAAAGGCCCCGGCGGAAAAATCTGCGCCGTACGGCAGCGCTAAGGTGATCAAAACAGGGAATGCGGCCCGTGCCGGCCAGACCACCCAAAAGAAGAAGAAGTAAGCAGAAGGGGGAGGGCATCAAAATGAGAGAAGCTGTCGGAATCGGCGATACCGCCGAAATTGCCTTGGCAAACGCATGCAGAGAGCTTGGGCTTGAAACGCACGAGGTGGAATTTGAAGTCCTGGAATACGGCGAAAAGAAAAAGTTCGGCCTGTTTGGAGGAAAACCCTTTAAGGTCCGCGCCTATGTGCAGGATTCTCCGGCTGCGCTCGCGGCGGAGTATCTGAAAAAGGTACTTGCCGGTCTGGGAGCCGACAAGGTGGAGCTTTCCGTTTCCGAGGAAGAAAACGGCGCGGTGATCACGATTTCCGGAGAAGGCGCCGGGGTCGTGATCGGACATCACGGGGAAACGCTGGACGCGCTGCAGTATTTGACGGGGCTGGTGGCGAACCATGTGCGCGACGATTATTACCGTATTACGCTCAACACCGGAAATTACCGCGAAAAACGTGAAAAAACGCTGCAGGCGCTGGCTTCCCGTCTGGCGCAGAAAGCGCTTGCAACCAACCGGAAGTATTCGCTTGAGCCGATGAATCCTTATGAACGGCGCATTATTCACACCGCCGTGCAGGAAATTGAAGGCGCTACCTCCTGGTCGGAGGGGACCGATCTTGACCGTCATGTGGTGATCGGCCCGGCGGCCGGCGCAGCTGCCCGCCCCGGCCGGGACGGAAACGGCCGCAATCGACCGGTGCGCCGCCCTTCCGGCAGCCGCAGCGATAAACCGCGCCGTTCACATCCCGAATCAAAGCAGGAGCGCTACAATCGTCCCGCTAAATCGGAAAAAAGCCGTACGGTGAGCAATGCGCCGGCTCGTTCGGTGGTTCAGGCAAGTGAAATGGACGAGGTTCTTTTCTCTGCCGCTGAGCGCGGAGAAAAGATGCCGACCATCAGCAATGTTTTGCCCGCAGAGCGCACAAAGCCCGAGACGGTTTCCGCATATCAGCCGGATCAGGATTCTTTTTCGGCACAGCGGTTCGGTGCGTCGGAGGAGGATCAGCCTTTCCGTCAGAGCGCCGCGGAAGAAAAAACGGCAGCGCCGGAGGCAAAACGCCCCGAAACGGCTGAAAAGGCCGAAAAGCTTCCGCTTTACGGAAGAATTGATTTGAAAAAGTAAGCCTTTGCTGGAATGAAAACAAACAGGGATCTGCATTTTTGCGGGTCCCTGTTTTTTTCGACGTTTTTTTTAAAAAATTTGCGAAAAGATGGATTGTGTTACCGTTTTGTGACTTTTAATCATTATAATAAAGACAAAGAATCTTACAAAAGCAAATTCCGAAGAGGAAAATAATGAAAGAAGGATGTAAGATGAAAAAAACCTGGAAAAAGTGTCTTGCGGTCTTGGTTTCTCTTTGCCTGATTTTCTGCGTTACCGGAGTATCGGCTTTTGCAGAAGAAACCGACGCGGCGAAAATTGGAGAGACACCCTATGCAACACTGGATGAAGCCATTGCCAACGCAGCGGACGGCGACGTCATTGTGTTGTTGAAGGACTGCACGACCGAGGGAATCAACCTGAGCAAAAACCTGACTATTCAGGGCAGCGGCAATGAAACAGTCACCTTTACAAAGTACGGCATTGCTCTTTGGGGCAAGGCGCTTACCTTCAAGGACTGCAAAATCGTGATGAACGCGATCGGTTCCACGCCCTATACGGCGGAGTGGAGCTGGATGACGATCTGCGCGAGCAAGGACGCTTCCCTGACGCTGAATCATGTTGAGATGCTGATGGACGGCGATCCCGAGGCGACCGGTACCAACATGGACAAGCACGCGATTTATTTCTGCTCGAACAACAAGTTGAATCTTGAAAACGGCACGACGCTGACCGTTCGGAATTATAAGCAGGATGCTTTGGAATGGGACGGCAGCGACGGCGGCTATAACGTAAATATTACGAATTCTACCTTTATTTCGGATCATAACCGTTCCGGCTTTACGGGAACCTTTGTTGCAAAGATCACCAACAGCAATGTTGATGTGATCAACAGCCTTGGCAACGGCTCCAACAGCTCTCATTTTGAAATTTTGGACGCATCTAATGTAAACTTTAATGACAACGGCGCTCACGGTCTTTCCGCAGCGAGTCTCAAAATTTGGAACTCCACGGTAAACGCAAACGGTAACGGTGCAAACGGTATTCATGTGGCCGGCGCACTGGACATTGACCAGAAATCTGTTGTTACCATTGAAAAGAACAAATGCTCCATCAGCAGCAAGTGGACGATCCCCGGCGCTCTGTATATTGCGGGGCAGTCCAGAATTTCCGACAGCACCGTTACGATTCAGGGCAACAGCGGTTCCGGTATTTATCAGAAGTCGGGTTCCCTGACGGTGGAGCCGAGCGCCACGCTGACCATCGTAAAGAATACGGCTGAAAAGCTCGGCCTTGGCGGCGGTGTTTATGTCAACGGCACGATGAAGCTGGCGGAAAATACGGTTCTTTACAACAATCATGCGGCCACGGCAGGCGATGACATTTACAATCTCGGCGAGATCAGCTTCGGCAAGGTCGGCTCCGACTGGGCGCTGGACGGCGCTCCGGATTGCGAGCACGCGATCGATGGCTGGTACGACGACGCGGAAAACAACCGCTGGAATGCGCACGCCGAAAAGGATGAGGAACTGCATGTGGAGGAATTTGATGTAAACGGCGAGGCAGCCGCTTCTGCGCTGAAGGCTGCGCACGGCGTGATCTATTACACGGTAACAGTGAATTATTACGACAAAGCGACCGGAGAGAAAATTGCCGAAAGCTTTGTTTCGGAGCCCGCTCGTGAAAATACCTCCTATGATGTTACCGCGAAGGATAAAATAGCCATTGACGGTTACGAGTACGATTCGACCACTGGTGATCTGCTTACCAGCACGCTGGATGGAAACAAGACCATTAATGTCTACTATTCGGAGACGGAGGTTATTATTGATTCCTCCGTGCCGCAGGGTGGACCGAGCAGCAGCGAGGAGGAGATCGAGGACAGCAGCGTTCCGACCGCTTCCGCACCTCTTCCTGCAACAGGCGGCGCGGCGGTTCTGCCAATTGCCGTCGGCATGGTGCTTCTGTCTGCTCTTTGCGCAGTGATCGTTGTCATGAAGAAGCGCCAGAGCGGTTCCGAAGAATAAAACGGTAAAAAGCCGATTCAAAAACCGAATCAGAGAACTGAAAGCAGCCTGCAGGAGATCGTTTCCCGCAGGCTGTTTTGATGGTTTCCGCGCAGCGGGAGCATTGCGGCAGGTCGACCGGCTGCGGCCCCCTGGCAGCTTTGGATGCGTTTAAAAATTTTATTGCGCTTTTCCGGCGGCAAACTGCAGAAACCCGATATTTTGCTTGCCTTAGCTGTCAATAATTATTATAATAATACTGTTCTGACTGTATTACGCTTCCGGCGGGGAGCGCAGTACCTGCTGCTTTGTGCGCCGGGAACAGAAAAATAAAAAAACAGGGAGAGGTCTGCGTGGGAAAATTAGTTTATATGATCAAGCGCATTTTGGGGCTGAATTATAAGAGCCTGTTTGAAATGGTAGGGCTTTTGCATAAAAAAACGGGAAAGAGCCGCGTTTGGCTTTTCTTTGACATGATCCACTGCGGGCTGAAATACGGCTGCGGCTATACGGATTACCGGCTGTTCGAATTTTACCGTCTGAATGCGGCGCAGCGTTCTACGTTTTTGACCCGCGCCAAGAATAACCAGATCGTAAAAACGTATAACCAGAAGGATTATATTCATATTCTGGAAAACAAGGTGGATTTTAATCAGTATTTCAATAAATATCTGGGGCGCAAGTGGATCGACATGCGTTCTGCCGACCGCAGGCAATTTGCCGAATTTGTAAACGGGCTGGACTTCGTGATGGCAAAGCCGCTCGACCTGACCGGCGGCCATGGGATCGAAAAGCTGAAAACGGCGGATTTTGCTTCTGCCGACGAGATGTACGATTATTTAAAGCAGCACAATTTCGGTCTTTGCGAACAGTATATTGTGCAGCACCCCGCCATGGCGGCGTTCAACCCCTATTCGGTGAACACATTCCGGATCTGCACGATCCTGACCAACGGCGAGCCGCACGTGCTGTATTTTTACGTTCGTATGGGCAACGGCGAAAAGGTTGTGGATAATCTGCATTCCGGCGGGCTGACCTGCCCGGTGGATTGGGAAACGGGAAAGATCAAATACAAGGGCTATGCATTATTTGACAAGTATTACGATGTTCACCCGAACACGGGCCATCCGCTGGTGGGTGAGCAGCTGCCGTTCTGGAAGGAAGCGATCGAGATGTGCTTTGAGGCGGCAAAGTCCCTTCCGCAGGTGGCGTATGTCGGCTGGGATGTCGGTATTACCGAAAACGGGCCGGTTCTGATTGAAGGAAATCCGTTCCCGGGGCACGATCTTTTGCAGATGCCGCCGCATGCGCCGGACGGGATCGGCGTTTTGCCGCATTTCCGCAAGTATATCCCGAATCTTTAAGCGCTCTCGGTGAGATGACGAAAATGTAATTTTTCTTTTCGGTATTTCAGTGATATAATTAATGTACGTTCCGAATTCCGAAAATTTTGCCGCTTCGGGCGGAATCAGACTGAAACGAAGGGAAGATGGTCTTGAAACGGGTTTGCTGCTTGCTGCTTTGTGTGATAATGTGTTTTTCGGCGTCTGCTTGCGGAAAAAAAGAGGATACGCCGGAAAATAAGCTGTTTTACTGCTATATTTCATCGGACCCGGTCAGTCTGGACCCACAGGTGGCGACCGACGGCGCGGCGCAGATGGTTTTGGAAAGTCTGTTTGAAGGATTGGTTCGGCTTAACGGCGACGGGCTCGCCGAGCCGGGAGTCGCAGAAAGATGGGAATCCGGCGAGGATTCCACGGTATTTACATTTTATTTGCGCAAGGATGCAAAATGGAGCGACGGAACGCCGGTAACAGCCGACGATTTTGTGTTCGGTATGCAGCGGACTGTGGATCCGCAGACAAAATCCTCCTCTGCTTCGCAGCTTTTCTGCATCCGTAATGCGCAGGAGATCAATGCCGGGGAATTGCCAAAGGAACAACTGGGAGTTGAATCGGTTGACCGATATACGCTGAGGATCACGCTCGCTTATTCGTATGACGATTTTCCGTCGCAGACGGCGCGTTCCGCCTTTTTCCCTTGCAGCCGCAGCTTTTTTGCAGCCTCCGCCGGAAGGTACGGCATGGAAGACGTTCAGGTGTTGGGAAACGGCGCGTTTTCTCTGCGCAAAAAAAGCGGATGGGTACACGGCAGCTACCTTCGGCTGGTGCGGAATGAATTTTATGCGGGGGAGCATGCGGCAGTGCCGTCCGGCGTACTGTTTACCGTAAAGACCGTTGCGGATCCGCTTGCCGCAATGGAGGAGCATAAAGCAGATGTGATCGCCATCGGCGAGGAGGATGTGCAGCAGGCCGAAGCAGACGGGCTTGCGGTGCAGAGCTTTACAAATACCACATGGGGGCTGTGCTTTAATACAACGGACGCCCTTTTTTCCGATGTTTCCGCCCGGCGCGCGCTGGTGCTTTCGCTTTCGCGCGATTCTCTTTATGCGGCGGTGCCGAAAAACTGTATCCGCGCCGACAATATTATTCCGCCGGAAACAAGCTACATGGGTAAAACCTACCGTTCCG
>JAHZES010000038.1 GCA_019421725.1 Clostridiales bacterium
ACTAAGATCCTTATTGGCAATTCCCCGAACCCCGTCGGTTCCAAAAAGTCTTCCCATGAAGTTTCTCCTTTATTCTTGATTTGTTTTTGGGATCACGGTATCAGCGCTCTTGTAAATGCAGTTTTCCTCCACCACGCCACGCACACACGAGGTTGGGTAGACCGTGCTGTGCCGACCGATCACCGTACCGGGATTCAGCACGCTGTTGCAGCCGATTTCCGCTCCGTCGCCCAGCATCGCGCCGATCTTTTTCATTCCCGTTGCAATGCGGCAGCCAAAACTGCCGACCTCAACAGGCGTTTTATCGCTCTTCACATTGGATGTGATCGAACCTGCCCCCATGTGCGCCTTATACCCTAAAACAGAGTCGCCGACATAATTGTAATGCGGTACCTGCACATTGTCGAACAGAACGGCGTTTTTCAGCTCTGTGGAATTCCCGACCACCGCATTTTTTCCGACGATCACACTGCCGCGAATGAAGGCGCAGTGACGCACCTCGGCATTCCTGTCAATAATGCATGGGCCGGTAAGATTGGCACTCTGCGCGACGGACGCGCTTTTGGCGATCCAGACGTTTTCGGCAGGAGAATCAAATTCATCCGCCGGAAGCGTTTTCCCCAAAGCGAGAATGTAATCATGAATCCGCGTCAGAACCTCCCACGGGTAACAGCAGCCTGCAAACAGCGGAGCTGCAATTGTATGTGAAAGGTCGAAAAGCGCTTCGATCTGAAGTTTTTCCATATTTTCACCTCCTTTCCGGAATGAAATTTTGCCCTGTAAAGGATTGCGCCGCCTTCGGCGACTCCAATACGGTCCATACGTCTCCCTAAGCGAAAGCCGCGTAAGCCCGCATAAAGGCATCCGATGAAGGCATCGCGTCTATCATAGCATATTTTACCCTTCTTTTCAACTTTATTACGTTGCTTTATTTTTAAGATTGATTGAAAATATTATTTTAACTTTATTTTTAATTGATATGCACCCTTCTTACTGCTTTGAACTTGTATTGCACAAGGGCAGTCTGTTGGATCCCAAGCCGTTTGAAAAAAAAATAAATTTTTTCTTGACAAACAGCTGCTTGTCCTGTATAATTATTTTCGCTGTCAGATTTCTGAACAATTTTATATTGCGGAATGGTGTAACGGTAGCACGACAGACTCTGACTCTGTTTGTTGGGGTTCAAATCCCTATTCCGCAGCCATGGAGCAAGTCCCAGCTTTCCGGTCGCCGTAATAGACGGAGTCGGTAGTTGGGGCTTTTGTATTTATCTACTATATTTTCAAGTCTGTTTCAAACCGAAACGGATCTTTCTCTTTAATTTCGGCGCAGGGATTCCTCTTTTAGACGATTTTCTATTTCTGCGGTACAGCAAAACATCATGCGTGACGGCATTCCATATCTGTGAACATGCAGCATTTCATTTCCTGGAGGGCGTTCATATGGCAAAACTATCTTCCGATATCGGGCAAGTGCGGGGCGAAATACAGATGACGCACGGCTCTCTGTGGAAAAATATGTTTTTCTTCAGCGTTCCACTGATGCTGTCTCAGCTTCTGCAGGTGCTTTTCAACATGGCGGACGTAGCGGTCGTCGGTAAGTTTTCAAGCGCAGAGGCATTGGGCGCAGTTGGATCAACCACGATCCTCGTATCCCTGTTCACCGGATTTCTCATCGGAATGGGGAGCGCCGTCAACGTTCGGGTTGCTCAGCATCTCGGCGCGCAGGACAAAGCGCGTACATTCGCCTCCATTCGCACCTCGTTCGTAATCTGCCTTGCGACCGGTTGCATTATCACGGTGCTCTGCCTTTTGTCCGCGCGGTTCATGCTGGAGCTGCTCGGTACCAAGGACGACCTTATTGAGGGAGCTATCCTTTATTTCCGGATCTATGCGCTTGGTATGCCGGCTCTCGGTATTTTCAACTTCGGCAACGGCGTACTCAGTGCAAACGGAGACACGAAACGCCCTCTGGTCTATCTTACGATCGCCGGAATTTTAAACGTGCTTTTCAATCTGTTTTTTGTTATCGTCTGCGGTATGGCAGAGGACGGCGTTGCACTTGCCAGCATCATTACACAGTATGTTTCCGCAGTACTTATTCTTATACATATGGGACGGCAGGAAAATGACTGCACCTTTCGCCTTCAGGACCTGAAAAACGGTCTGGACAGGTCTGAGACCAAGCGTATTCTTGAGCTTGGGATTCCGGCCGGGCTTCAGAATGCCATTTTTGCCGTAGCCAACCTCTTTATACAGGGTGCGGTCAATTCCTTTGATTCTGTTATGGTCGAGGGAAATTCCGCCGCAGCCAATGCCGACGCCATCATCTACAACATCATGGCGGCGTTTTATACCGCCTGCTCAACCTTTATGGGGCAGAACATGGGAGCCGGAAAACGGGACCGCATGCTGAAAAGCTATTTCATCGGCATTGCCTATTCCTTTCTGGCGGGTGCGGTACTCGGCTGTGCCTTGTTTTTGTTCGGCAGAACGTTTCTGGCTCTGTTCGCTAACGACAAAGCGGTCATTGAGGCCGGACTGCAGCGCACGCGGATCATGAGCTTTTCCTACGCCATCAGTGCCTTTATGGATTGCACCATTGCGGCCTGCCGCGGTATCGGCAAGAGCCTCGCACCCACCGTCATTGTGATCCTGGGTTCCTGTGTATTCCGTGTGGCATGGATCTATACTGTTTTCGCCTATTTTCACACTATTCCGTCACTGTATCTGCTATACATTTTTTCGTGGACGATTACGGCAATCGCAGAAATTGTATGCTTCACCGTCAATTATAAAAAGCTTACAGCAAAGCATACGTCCATAAGCAGAACGATGTAAAAAAAATTGCATAGCCATGCACGGGGCTGTATATCCCTATGTGGTTCCCGTTTCCTTCGGTGCGGAAGCAGCAGGGGACAAGATCGTTATCTATTTTCACTGCGCACAGGAAGGAACCAAGCTGGGACTGCTGAAAGCGGATCCCCATGTATGTGTGGAAGGCGAAATCTTTATGCAGGTTGAAAAAACAGCACATGGGATCACGGCACGATACGAAAGCATCGTCGGTTTCGGTGAATGCTCCTTTGTCTCTGAATACGAAGAATTGATTCATGGAATGAAATTACTTACCGAGCATTACGGATATACTGAATACCCTCTCGACAGCTGCGCGGGATTGGAGCATCTGCTGGTTGGAAAAATCGTTCTGAATGAAATTTACGGGAAGAAAAACCTCCCGGGTTCGTCAACTCCTGCTGACCGTGCCGCCGAAGACTGAAATTGGCCACCTTCTGTTCGTCGAATTTTCTGTGACATCCGGATCTGTAAAACAGCGACGCCACACGAGGGAACCGTTATGGATACATCTGACCGCACAAAACACTCCGTTTCCTGTACCAATGAATACGACGACGCATCCTTCTTCAACGAATATGCTAAAATGGCGCGCAGTCAGAACGGTCTGCCCGCTGCAGGAGAGTGGCACCAGTTTTTCCGCCTCTGCAAGGAAAACGCGTTCTTGATTTGGGCTGCGGCTATGGCTGGCACTGCAAGTTCGCAGAAGAACAGGGCGCCGCACAGGGATTGGGAATTGACCTGAGCCGACGGATGCTTAAAGAAGCCAAAAACATAACGCGGGAACAAATATTGAATACCGGCTTTGCGATATCAGGGACTATGAGTACCCCGAAAACACCTGGGATTACGTGATCTCCAATCTGGCACTGCACTATATTGAAGATCTGGACAGCGTTTACCAAAAAGTGTACGGAACATTAGCGCCGGGCGGTATATTCCTTTTTAATATTGAACACCCGACATTCACCGCCGGAATTCATCAGGACTGGGTCTATACGGCTGACGGAACACCGCAATTCTGGCCCATTGACGATTATTATCTGCCGGGTGAACGGCATACCGATTTTCTTGGCTGCGACGTTATAAAGCAGCATCATACCCTGACACAGGTTTTGATGGGGCTGCTGAACAGCGGCTTTGAGCTGCTTGCGGTGGAAGAAGCCCAACTGTCTCCGGAAATACTAAGCGTTCCCGGCATGAAGGACGAGCTGCGCCGCCCGATGATGCTTCTGGTAAAATCGGCCGTTCGGAAGACTTAAGACCGGAAATATGGGCAATGGAATCGCAGGCTTATAAGCTGAATCGGCTTTCTTTTTTATCCCTTCTGCAGCAAAAAAGCGGCGGGCTTACATCCTGTTGGATGCAAGCCCGCCGCTTCAGTGATTCTCTATGTTTTTCGATACATTAAATCCCCGCACAGTTAAAACGACCCGCCGGAACGGAGAATATTTCTCCAATCCAGGTCACCGCGCTCCAAACCGTGAATCAGCACCTCTCCGGTTGCAATATTAGTCGCTACCGGAATATTGTGCGAATCGCAAAGGCGAAGCAAATTCATGTCATTGGGCTCATCCGGCTTCGGGGTCAACGGGTCACGGAAGAACAGGAGCAGATCGATCTCCTCGCAGCCGATCAACGCCGCCAGCTGCTGATCGCCTCCCTGAGAGCCCGCCAGAAAACGTTTAATGGTCAAGCCGGTAGCCTCGGAAACAAGCTTACCGGTAGTCCCCGTTGCACACAGGTTATGACGGCTTAAAATGCCGCAGTAAGCAATACAAAACTGTACCATCAATTCTTTTTTTGCGTCGTGCGCGATCAGTCCGATATTCATTTATCATCAATCCTTTCAAAAGCAATGGAGCATCTACATGTCAGCTTCAGCAAACAGAAAGCGGAACCGTTTGGCCCTCCATCCGCTGAGAAATCCGGCGAAAGGCAGAAGCGGCGGCTCCTTTTTCAGAGAGCGGCTTCCCGTTTGCCGCGCGAACGGCAACCAGATCGTCCTCCGGAACAATACCGAGCAGCTGTGCGCCCACACGGTCAATGATCTCATCCAGATCAGCAAAGCTGCCCGCCCTGCGAAAAACTTCCTCCCGAAATCTTGTCAGCACCAGCCTGCATTCCAGATGGTATTCGTCCAAAGTCCGCCGTACCGCCGATGCAGCGCGAACGCTTACGGAATCTGCCGTTGCCGCAAGAATCGCCCGGTCGGCGGGAGCGCACACCGAAAAAAAACCGGCGCCCAAACCTGCAGGGCCATCGATCAGAACATGGTCAAACTGTGCAGAAAGCGAATCAATAACCGCGCGCATCACACGGGGGGCAAACGGCCTGCCCTGCTGCGCCGGCAGCAAAAAGAGCCGCGGCAAGGAAGTGGGGTATACGGCTTCCTGCGGGGAACACCGCCCCTGCACGACATCTCCTAAATCATATGCCAGCATTTCGGTGATTCCCAGCAACAGATCAAGGCTGCGCAGCCCGGCATCACCGTCCACCAGCAGGACCCGCTTTCCTTCCCGGCAAAGCGCAGAGCCAAGCCCGGCGCAAAGCGTCGATTTGCCGACGCCGCCCTTGCCGGACACCACCGCCGTCACCATTGCCATCCAAAAACGATCCTTTCCCCGCCGACGGAAAAACACTGCTTCCGCTTCGGTCACACCGCAAGCATTAGCCGACAGACTATCTGCCTATAATGTTATCACAAAAATGCAAATTCGTCAAAAGTTTTTCCAATAAAACACCAACAAAACCATCCTGAAATTCTTGTGAATATTGCAGAAAAAACAAAATCAATCAGTCGCTGCGTCTCCTTCTGCCGTCTCCTGTTCTGTTTCGCTGTTTAATCCAAAATACTGGTCCAAAATCGCTTTGGCGGTAGAGGCCCCAGAATAACCGTGCGCACCGTGCTCCAAAACGACCACAACGGCTATTTCCGGGTTTTCGTAAGGCGCATAACAGGCAAACACACCGTGTGCCGATCCTGTCTGTGTGGTCGCGGTACCCGTTTTTCCGGCGATCGCGATGGGGTAATTTCCAAGCGTAGAGCTGACCGAACCTCCGGTGATCGCCTGACGCATACCCTGCTGCACTGCCCTCAGATTTGCCTCATCCACATTCAGCGTATTCAATACGGTCGGATTCTCCGCCACATCGGCTACAACTTCTTCCGTGCGCGAATAATCCGTGACCCTTTTGACCACATGCGCCTGATAACGCGTTCCGCCGTTTGCAATGGTCGAAATATAGCTTGCGATCTGGATAGGGGGAAACAGATTATCCGATTGTCCGATTGCCGCCTGAATGGTATCGCCAACCTCCCAGGTCGCCCCTCTTTTTTCTCTCTCCTTGCGGCCTGCAAGCGTACCGGTTGCTTCCGGAAGCTCGATCCCTGTCTTCTGCCCCAACCCGAGCGCTGTCTGATATTCGTTCATCTTATCAATGCCCAGCCGAAAGCCCGTTTCATAAAAGAAGATGTTGCACGAGACCTGCAGCGCATAACGGACGTTTGTATTACCGTGCCAACCGAGGCACTGAAACTTCCATTGCGGAAGAAAACGGGAATAGATATGATTGCAGTGAATCGTCTCAGACGCCGAAATTTTTCCCTCCTGCAAACCGGCAAGCGCCACCGCCGGTTTCATCACCGAGCCGGGGGGATAAATGCCAACCGTACAGCGGTCCACCAGCGGCGTTCCGACATCGTCCGAAGCCAGCGTCGCCAAATCCTCCACATACGTGGAAAGGTTATAAGACGGATACGTCGCCATGGTAAGAACTTCTCCGGTGTCAACCTTCATGACAACGGCTGCCGCACCGCTGCAATCGCCAAAGTTATATCTTGAATCGCTGGCCGCATTAGCCAAAACCGCTTCCACATTGGCCTTGAGCGCATCCTGAGCAACCTTCTGCAGTTCGGTATCGATCGTTAAATATACCGTGTTTCCGTTTGTTGGGAGTGAGGTTTCCTCAACTGAAACAACATTGCCTCTTTTGTCGATCTCGATGGTACGAACGCCATCCGTTCCGTGGAGATATTTTTCCTGAGAGTTCTCCACCCCAAATTGGCCAAACTGGTCGGTCAGCTTATAGCCGTTTTCCTTGTTGGCCTTGTACTGTTCTTCTGTAATAGCGCCTACACGACCGATCACATGCGGTGCAATTTCGCCCGAAACATAATTGCGCACCGTGGTGTTCTGCACCGAAACACCGCCAAACGCATCGCGGTTCTCCATAATGACTGCGACGGTTTGGTCGGAAACGTTCTGCGCAAACGTATAAGGATACGCAAATGAGTAGTTCTGACGGCGCATCTCATTGCGTACGCTGACGATCATCCGGGCATCCTGCGCACTGTAATTCTGACACTCGTATTTTTCAATCAGCGCATCCATGCAGTTTTGCGCAGTAGCATATTGCTGCAGCCGGCATTCTGAAATGATGGAGGCGATCGCAGCTTCTTTTCCTTCCTCAAACTGATATTCTCCGTCTTCGCCGACGACGATTGGTAAATTGTCCGTCCATTCTTCCCTGTTGCTTTCCAGCAGGCGGCAAAGCTTAAGAATGATCTCATTTTCATTGCCGTCACGCATATACGCCTTGTCAAAAACAATATTCCGGCCAAGCCCGTTCACCGCCAGCTCAACGCCGTTGCGGTCCAGAATTTCACCGCGCGCCGCCTGAATAGAAACGGTGCGGGTCCCGGTTTTTTCGGCATAGTCCCGGTAATATTCGCCGTTTACAACCTGCAAACGGAACAATTCGCCTGCATAGGCAAGAAAAATAATCAGCGTCAGCGCCATCATAAAGAACGAGCGCGGAAAGTGAAATCGTTTTTTCATTTCAGAGTCCCCCGGCCGATACGGCAAAATCATTTTAAGCGGCTTCGCTAAGCCGCAGTGCAATCACTCGGTTGAACAGATAAAGCAGCGGGGTCACAGCAAAGGTATAAATCATTTTTGGCAGAATGCTGCGCATAAACACATACTGCACATCCCCGTACCCCGGCAAAATGTAAAAGAACACCCATTGCAGAACCGTCACCAACGGAACCGCCGCCAGTGCCGCAAGCAGCGCCACCAACAAATTCGTACGAAAAATCTGCATTGTCATGGAACCCAGCACAAAGCAGAGAACCGCCAAAAGAATGGCATGAAAGCCCAGAATATCGCTGCCGCCCATATCGATCAGCAGGCCAGCGGTAATCCCGACAGCCATTCCGCCAATATCGCCCTCAAACATGGCGATCGTCAGCGCAGCCGGAATCAGCAGCACCGGTCTGGCGCCGGAAACAGCCGGAATAATGCCCGGTGTGGTCTGGAGCACATATAATACGATCAGCTCCAAAAAATATAAGATCCATCGAAACACACGCCTGACAGACAACAGCCTGCCCTCCTTTTCCTCGCAATTGTGCACGCGATCGTTTAGTTTTCGTTGAGCGAATCCATGGTCTCACCCTGCCCTAAAAAGGAGGTGATAATAAAAACATTCTTAACATTCTGAATTTCTGATGCCGGCTGCAGCACCGCGGTAAGAGAGATATCCAGCGAACCGGTACCGATGCTCTGCACAGTTCCGATCACAATATTAGCCGGAAAAACGCCGCCCATACCGGAGGTGACGATCAGCTCGCCATCCTGTACGGCTGCCTTTGGGTCAAGCGACGTCAGCTGCACCAGATTCTGATCCGCCATTCTTTTGTCCCCGGTCAGGATCCCCGTGTCACCCGATTTGGCGCTGATGGCCGCAACCTGAACGTCCGGGCTGAAGATGGTCGCAACCTTTGCATAGGTCGCGCCAACCTTTGTCACACGGCCGACCAGCCCGTTCTCTGTAATAACCGGATCACCGGCCTGCACTCCCGCAAGCGAACCTTTGTTAATGGTAAATCCGTAAAACTCTTCATTAGGATCACGGCCCACCACAGACGCGGAAACAAACTCCCAATCCGGATTCAAATCCTTGAGGTCCAGGTATTTTTTCAACTGTTCGTTCTCTTTTTTAATGGAATAGTAATCCACCAGCTGTGTGTTCTTTTCTGCAAGCTGCTTTTCCAGTTCATCGATCCGGTCACGAAGCTCCTGCAGTGTTCTGGGGTCGTTTCGGTCAATTGCATCCTGCACCTTGTCTCCGCCCTCTCCTGCAATGTCCTGCATCGGAGTGGAAAACAACCCGATGATCGACGAGGTCAACGACGAAAAACCGCCAATACTCGCTGTGTAACCAATGGCGCCCAGCAACACCACTACGGCCGCAACCAGCATTTTAAATCCCTTTGTATGAAAAAAATCCTTCATGCGCCTGCTCCTTTCCCGGTTTTTCGGCTCTGCGCGGCGCAGAAAAGCATCCCCGCCAGAACCGATTGATGCGCGGCAGCGCAAAACAAAAGCAGGTCTGGCTTGCCCGGAAAATCTCCGAAAAAAACCAGACCGGCAAAACCCTATTGTTTTGAAAAAGGAATGCGCGGCTCAGCGGCGCGCTTTATAATAAGAGCTTGGCAAATTGACATCCAGCCGCTTGCCTGTACCGTCCGCGACACAGTCCAACGGGCGTTCCGCAACGTGTACCGGCATGCCGGTCTCCTGTGAAATCAACATATCCAGCCCGCGCAGCAGCGCCCCGCCGCCCGTCAGCATAATACCGTGGTCAATAATATCGGCGGAAAGCTCCGGGGGCGTTTTTTCCAGTGTGCTTTTCACGACCTCAACAATTGTCTGCAGCGGGTCGGAAAGCGCCTCCCGCACCTCGGCAGCCGAAAGAACCACGTTTTTCGGCAAGCCGTCCACCAAATTGCGGCCCTTGATCTCGAACGTTCCCTCATCCTCGTAAGGCATGGCAGACCCGATGCGTACCTTGATGTCTTCCGCGGTACGTTCACCAATCAAAAGATTAAATTTCTTTTTCACATAGGAAATAATGGCTTCGTCGAATTTATCCCCTGCAACCCGGGCGGAGACAGCCGTAACAATGTCGCCAAGTGAAATTACGGCAACCTCGGACGTACCTCCGCCGATATCGACTACCATGCTGCCGGTCGGCTCATCCACCGGCAAGCCCGCTCCGATCGCAGCCGCCATCGGCTCCTCGATCAGATCGACATCCACAGCGCCCGCCTTGGTTGCGGCATCGCGCACTGCGCGGCGCTCTACCTCGGTAACTCCGGACGGAATGCAGATCACCACTTTGGCACGATGGAACGGCCCGCTTTTGACCGCTTTGGTAATAAAATGCTTCAGCATTGTCGCGGTAATGTCAAAATCCGCGATCACGCCGTCCTTCAAAGGACGAACCGCAACAATGGAACCCGGAGTACGGCCAATCATCTCTTTGGCCTGTGCGCCAACGGCAAGAACATTATCGGTACGAACGTCGACCGCGACCACCGACGGCTCGCGGATAACGATTCCTTTTCCCTTCATATAGACAAGTGTGTTTGCGGTACCGAGATCTATCCCGATTTCTTTCGTGAACATTCTCTTTTGACTCCTTTCCAGTATCGGCAGAAAACGCCTGTTCAACATCTCCGCCGGAAGGCGGGATGCAAAATCTTTACAAATAGAATGATTATTCTTTTATTATAACCGCAAACCGGAGATTTCTCAATAACTAAATTGTTATTCGTCAAAAAAAATTGAAGAAAGCCCGCTCTGGCAAAAGCCAAAGCGGGCTGCAGGCTGTGTTTACTTATTTCGCCATAAAGGACTGGCAATCCGTGCACTGATCCATCGTCGGGTTCGCTTCATGCGTACCAACGGTAATGCAGTTCAGGCTGCAGTAGTCCTCAGAAGAACAGTGGTTTTTGCACTGCTCCACATGGCACTTGATGCTGTGATTCGCCTGGCAATTACAATCCATTCTTAAAACAGCTCCTTTCATGATGAACGCATTTTCCGCGCAGCGCCGGTCGTTTCTCCGGTGTGCGTGACAGTAGTTTGTGCGAAATGTATTCCCCTATTCATGAATGAGCCGAAAATTGCGTTTCGGTTTATCTGTAATTTTTGTAGTTTCTGGAATTTGCACCGCCATTTTTGCGCTGCTGTTTTTTCTTTTTGATATTATAGGCAATTGACACCGCAAGATAGATCACCAGAAGCACCGCCAGCACCGCAAGGCCGATTTTGATCCATTTGGAGCCGAGAACCGATTCGGCCTTATCCAAAATCACCAGCAGCTGCGAGCTCTCGACGCTTTCGTCCGCAACCAGCCGAACCGTCCCGAGCACCATTCTGTTGTCGCCGTAACCGTAGGAAACGGTTGCGGTACCCAGCACATCGCCCTTTTTCACCGGTGCGCTGACCGATTCCGGTATATCGTCGTTTGGCGTTACAAGCACGCTGGCAGCGTCAATTTCCGTCGGAACCATTGTAGCAAAATCGCTTTCCGGCACCAGCAGCAGGCTGTCCTTATTCCATGCAAAGTTCAGCTTTACCTGTTTGACCGCCTCGGAGGATGTGACAAGCGTTTTGTAGCTCAGCGTGGAAAACGCCCATCCGTAGAGCGCTTTTGCATCAAGCATTGCGCCATTTTTTGCTTTTTTTCCTTCGGCGTCCTTCAGCGGCGCGCCAAACGACACACACAGATACCTTGCTTTTTTTGACGCATTGTAGGCGGTGGTCACAAGGCAATAGCCCGCCTCTCCTGTACTGCCGGTTTTGACACCCTCCACGTATTTGTAATAATAGCTCCCGCCGCTGACGCTGTCCTGCATGTAATTGGTGGTCGAAAGCGTGGTAGCTGTTTTACGGACGTTGTCTGCCGGAACAGTGTACCGGGTGGTTTTGCAGACCTTCATAAAAAAATCGGCATACTGCGAAGAGAGAATGTACTGAACGATCCTGGCCATATCATTGGCAGTGGTGTAATGCTGCGGGTCATGCAGGCCGTGCGGATTGACAAAATGCGTATTGGTACAGCCAAGCTCCTGTGCACGCTGATTCATCATATCCACAAATTTTGGAATTGCCTCTCCCTGCACACCGCCTCCCAAATAATCCGCGATCACCATCGCCGCATCATTGCCGGACGGAACCATCAGGCAGTAAAGCAGCTGCTCTGCGGTAAGCGTTTCGCCCCGAAGAACGCCCGCCAGCGAAGAATTCGTCCCTCCGAGCAGATCAAGCGCATAGGCCGGAGCGGTGATTTGTGTGTTCAAATCCGGCACATTTTCCAACAGCAGCAGCGCCACAAGAATTTTTGTAACGGAGGCCGGCTCCATCGCGTCGTCCGCATGATAGGAAAACACCGTTTCACCCGTATCCAGATTAACCAGGACCGCGGTTTTGGAATAAAGCTCCGAACCCTCCGCCGAACCGGCGTCCCGCGCCTTTTGCAGAAAGTCCTCTGTAAAATCCGCCGCAAATGCTTGTAAAGGGGAAAGCACCACCGCCGCTAATAAAACAAAGGCCAGTAAAAATTTTGCTGTTTTTTTCATGGAACTTTCTCCTTCGATGTGGTATGATGAGTACAGTATATCATTTTAATGTGCAAAGTAAAAGAGAAAACATGAAAATTCAGGTTGGAAATTCTTTTTTTCTGAACACCGGAAAGGCAAGGTTTTTGCAGGTATGATCTGGATCACAGGAGACACACACGGGGATTTGTCCCGGTTTCAAACAAAAGCAGTCCGCAGGCTCCGTTCGGGAGATTCTCTGATCATCTGCGGAGATTTCGGTTTCATTTGGGACGGAAGCGCCAAAGAAAAGAAAGCGCTGAAATGGCTGCAAAAAAGAAAATACAATATTCTGTTTCTGGACGGCAAGCATGAAAACTATGACTTACTGCGCGGGTTCCCGGAAAGCGAGGCGTTTGGCGGCAAGGTGCAGTCGCTCGGCGGAAATGTATATCATCTGCTGCGCGGTGAAATTTATGAGCTGGAGGGCAAGCGCATCTTTGCGTTCGGCGGCGGAGAAAGCAGCGAAAAGGAGTTTCGCCGCGAACAGGACTGTTTCTGGGACGACGAAATGCCCACCGCTGCGGAAATGGAGCACGCAGTAAACAACTTGAACCGCTGCGGGCGCAAGGTGGATTACATTATTACGCACGAGGCGCCGGTCGCGGCCAAAGGGCTGCACCACAACCGCGTCGATTCAGTCAGTACGCTGGAGGCTTTTTTTGACGAGGCCGCCCGTCACGTGGAATTTTCCTGCTGGTACTTTGGCAGCATTCATCAGAACAAGCGTATCTCCACCCGCTATCACGCGTTGTTTGACGATGTGGTTTGCGCGGACGGGCAAAAATGAGCCCGAGCTCCCTGCCGCTGCTTTGCAGCAAATACGCAAAAACAGGACAGATTTCTCTGCCAGCTCATGCTGCAATCGGAAATCTGTCCTGCTTATTTATATTGTTTTCAACTAAAACGGAGAACCGTTTTCTCACTGCGGCGTCTCCTTGCACAGAACGCAGTCTTCCCAACAGGGTTATTCTCCGCTGAGAGAAAGATACCGCTCCAAATGCGCCGCTTCCAACGCCTTACGCAATGCAAACGCAAGCGGAATAGCCACAACAACCGCAATTGCACCGTTTGTCAGCGACGTAGCCGCTTTCGGGATCATCATCGTCCATACGGCCGAAAGATCGTTCTTTTCGATCCAATACTTCACCACAAAAGTTTTGGAAAGGTAAAGCACAATGTACGTCAATTGACCCGCGATACCCGCAACCACATTCCGGCCAAAATTTTTGCCCTGCTTTTTGCCTGCGTAAGAAATAATTCCGCAGACAAAAGCCATCAGGAACTTGAAGATAAACGTGATGTAAAACTCAGGCGCATAAATCGGGTCGGTCAAGTCAAACACCGCCGCCCCAATTCCGGCCGCCAGTCCGCCGCCGACACCGCCGAGCAAAAAGCCGGAAAGCAGACAGAAAATGTTGCCGAAATGAATCCGGGTCCCCGCGTCGCCGCCAATCGGAATACGGATCTGCAGGTAATTGCTCACCATGCACAGCGCCGCCATCAGACCGACAAAGCAAATGAATATTACTTTATTTTTCTGGTTTTTCTCATTCATTATAAGTTCTCCTCTCTGTACGAACCGGAAATCAACCGTCCATTTTCCCGGCATACCGCACCGCAAACCCGCGGCGTTGGGGTGCATGATCTACTGCCGGACGAAAAGCACCGAATTTTTTCTGAAACCCTTGTGTTTTTCAAATTCTGTGCTACAATCATATCAGATGACTGTACCTTTTAAAATACACAGTTTTCATTATTTTCATCAGGACAGTTTGTTTCCCTGCCATATCTGTTGAATCGGAGGGGTTTATATGCTTTTGGATTATCTGAATTTGAACGAGTCAGATGAAGAACC
>JAHZES010000039.1:0-5664 GCA_019421725.1 Clostridiales bacterium
AAACCGGCATTTTTCCGCCGTTGGCGTTCATCACGAGCCGGTTTAGCAGCGTGCCGGCAGCAGCGGCGCCCGCGCCGGAGATCGCCGGTATATAAAGCCGGTGAACAAGTACGGGAACCAGCAGCACCAAAAAATAGAGCCGCTTAATCCACGACGCATACGGTACAAAACCGTAATAACCGCAAAAGGCTGAAACCTGAACACCGATGTAGCAAAGCTCCAGAACAAAATAGGGAATCAGGCTTTTTTGGCAAAATACAACTCCCACCCGCCTGCCCCGCAGACGGCCGGCCAGCAGAGCAAGAAAAAAGAACAGCAGCATGACAATCCCGCTTCCGGCAAACAAAAAAGACGCCGACGCGGCGCCTTGGATCAAACATTCCGGCTGCAAACGGCCGGAGCCTTTTGCAGCTGGCAATCATATATGCTGATGCATACACAGACCCTGTAGCTTTGCGTCACTGTCTTTCAACAGATTTGCCAATTTATTATATTCTCTTGATTTTACATTAAATTTTCTGCAGGCAAAAAACATTTTTTGCTTTGCCTTATAGACCTTTATACTTCTATTGTAATACCTTTCAAAAGTTTGTCAAGAAAAAACGCATTTCTACCCATCATTTAGGTCAAAAAATAGGGTTGATTTAGAAAACTTAAGAAAATCTTTTTATAGCATTGAGATTCAGACCAAATAATATCTTATAATTAATTGCATATTTTTAAAATGATGGAACAAAAGACCGCTGTGGTGTGCTTCGGGAAAGCCGTCCGCGAAACTTATTATAACAATTTTCCCAGAATTATTGTGAACGCAATGATTATATGGTATAATAGGATGAAATCGTTTGCACTACTGAAATACCGGAGGTAAACACAATGGCTATCAGTTAAGGGCAAACTTTGGAAACTTCTCATTGACCGTGATATGAAAAAGAAAGACCTTATGGCGCTTGTCGGTGTAAGCCAATCGTCGATCACAAAAATGGGACACAATGATAATATCAATACTGAAGTATTGGTGAAAATCTGTCTTGCGCTCAACTGTAATATTGGCGACATCGCAGAGATCATTTTGCCAGAGGAAGAACAAGGAGTAAAATTATGAGAGCACCGTTTCAAATACTTGCAATACCATACAGAATGATTAACGGACAATTACAGTATTGTGTGTTTCATCGCGCAGACTTCGACCAATGGCAATTCATAGCCGGTGGCGGTGAAGACGATGAATCTCCGGTACAGGCAGCCAAGCGTGAAATATCGGAGGAAGGCGGAGTCATAGTTGATAACATCATTGAACTGAAGTCAATGTGCTATATTCCAACCGATATTTTCCCGAAGCTTTATTTGTACAACTGGCCTGAGGATACTTATGTTGTGCCGGAATACGCATTTGGGTTTGAATGCGCAGATGAAATTGAACTATCCCACGAGCATACTGAATGTGTATGGCTTACATATGAGAATGCCTATGCAAAGTTGAAATGGGACTCTAACAGGACAGCTTTGTATGAGCTGAACCGCCGTTTGGAAGCACAACATTGAAATTAACAGGAGATCAATATGACAAAGGTAACATTTTATAAACCAGATAAGACAGCGGATGAAAAACTCAAGTTCGCAGTAATAGCAGCACGCTATCAAGATAAATGGGTATTCTGTCGTCATAAACAGCGAACTACATGGGAGATTCCAGGTGGTCATCGAGAACCCGATGAAGTAATCGAAGAAACTGCTCGCCGAGAGCTTGCAGAGGAAACTGGCGCTGTGGATGCGGACATTCACACTGTGGCAGTATATGAAGTTGAAAAGGATGGTAAACGGTCTTACGGAATGCTATTCTTTGCAAACATAAATAGCCTTGGTGCTTTATCCGATGACAGTGAAATCGGAGAAATCAGATTGTTCGATGTGCTTCCTGAGAATCTTACATATCCCGAGATACAACCACATTTATATCACGGTACACAAGGATGGCTTAATATACAGAGCAATGCTGGAGAAATGTGGGATATCTATGATGAAAACCGCCATTTAACGGGAAGACTTCATCGTAGGGGTGATTTTTTGGAGGATGGTGAATACCATCTGGTTGTTCATGTATGGTTGCAAAATAGCAAGGGCGAATTTCTGTTGACCAAACGTTCTCCGAACAAAGGCTTCCCGAATATGTGGGAATCAACTGGCGGCTCGGCTCTTGCAGGAGACGATAGCATTACGGCAGCATTACGAGAAGTAAAAGAAGAAACAGGACTAACTGCAGATCCTGCCCTTGGAAAATGTGTTATCAGCTTTAGACGAGACGATAATTTCGTTGACGTTTGGCTGTTCAAACAGGACTTTAATTTGGATGACGTAATTCTCCAAGAGGGCGAAACCAGCGACAAGATGTACGCAAGCGTTGAGAAGGTAAAGGAACTTTGTGATAACGGAGTATTCGTTCCATACTCATATCTTCCGCAACTCTTAGACATAGTAAATTGATTCAATGAATGGAGGCGAAATGCTGTGCAGCTCTTTCATGTCGCCCCTATTCGCTACTTTATTTTTTCCTTTTGTCACTCATCATTGTACAACCTACAATGCTTCGGGAAAGCCGTCCGCGAAAAGGCTTGCACTTTTCGCAAGATTGTGCTAAACTAAATTCGAATTCAAGATTTTGACCCGTTTACGGAGAAATGAGAGTAAGACGGACACAATCATTCGGTTGTGTTGGTCTTGCTCTTTTTTTGCTGCAAAAAGAGGAGGTTTGTCTGGCAATGTACGATACGATAGTAATCGGATGCGGAATCATCGGCGCAGCGACGGCTTTTGAGCTTTCCCGGCACGAGGGCAGCGTTCTGGTGCTGGAAAAGGAAAACGATATCGCCACCGGAGCCACGCGCGCCAATTCTGCGATCATTCATGCAGGCTACGACCCGGCGCCCGGCACCAAAATGGCGGCGCTGAACGTTCGCGGCGCCGCTTTGGCAAAGGAGCTTTGCCAAGCGCTGTCGGTACCGTATGCGCAGATCGGTTCGTTGGTTCTGGCCTTTTCCGAGGAAGAGCTGGCGATGGTGCAGGAGCTTTATGAGCGCGGCGTTCAAAACGGCGTGCCGGGACTGCGCGTACTTTCCGCTGCGGAGACCTGCGAAATGGAACCGAACGTTTCCCAGGAGGTGCGCGGAGCGCTGTATGCGCCGTCCGCCGGGATCGTGAACCCGTGGGAATATGCGCTGGCGTTGGCGGAAACGGCCGTCCTCAACGGTGTGGAGCTCCGGCGTTCCTGTCCGGTGGTGTCGGTTGAAAAAACGGCGAAGGGCTGGGCGGTCGGTACCGCGCAGGGAACGTTTGAAACGCGGACCGTAATTAACGCGGCCGGTGTGGAAAGCGAAGAGATCCATGATATGGCGCTGCCGCACGTCTTTCACATTCTGCCGAGCCGCGGGGAATATTACCTGATGGATAAGTCCGAAGGCTCGCGCGCGAACCATGTGCTGTTTCAATGTCCGTCGGCGTTGGGCAAGGGTGTGCTTGTTTCACCGACGGTGCACGGCAACCTGATCGTCGGCCCAAACGCAGTTGCCGCCGAGGACAAAACGCGCGTGAATACAACAGGAGAGGGACTGGAATATGTGCGCAGCACTGCGGTCAAGAGCGTGCCGTCGCTTAATTTCCGCAGCTCAATTCGCAATTTTGCCGGAATGCGGGCCAATTCGGACCAGGATGACTTTGTTCTGGAGGAGCATGACGGCTTTGTCGATCTGGCCGGCATCAAATCACCGGGGCTTTCCTCGGCGCCGGCCATTGCCGAAGAGGCGCTTGCCATGGTGCAGAAGAGCGGAGTGTTCCTGAACGAAAAAAGCAATGCCGTTGTCACACGGCAAAAGCGCCATTTCAATCAGCAGGATGAATCCGGAAAACGCGCGATGATCGCCGAAAATCCGCTTTACGGCCGTGTGATCTGCCGCTGCGAAACCGTTACCGAGGGCGAAATTCTTGACGCCATTCATTCGCCGATCCCGCCCTGCAGCGTGGACGGGATCAAACGCCGCTGCAACGCCGGAATGGGAAGGTGTCAGGGAGGATTCTGCGGGCCGCGCGTGTTGGAGATTCTTTCCCGCGAGCTGAAGATCGCGCCGGAATCCGTAAAGAAGGATTTGGACGGCAGCGAGATTCTGATCGGCGAAAACAAGAATGTTTGAGGAGGGGATTTCCATGCTTTACGATCTGATTGTAGTCGGCGGCGGACCGGCCGGTTTGGCAGCGGCGTGTTCCGCATATGACAACGGAGCGCGGAACATTTTGATTTTGGAACGGGACCGCGAATTGGGGGGCATTCTAAATCAATGCATCCACAACGGTTTCGGGCTGCATTACTTTAAAGAAGAGCTGACAGGCCCCGAATATGCCGGGCGCTTTGTGGAGCTGCTGAAAAAAACAACGACCGAAGTCAAGCTTGACACAATGGTGTTGGCGGTAACGCCGGAGCGCGAGGTTCATGCCGTCAGCGAGGCGGAGGGCTACCGGGTTTACCGGGCAAAGGCGGTCGTGCTGGCAATGGGCTGCCGCGAAAGAACGCGCGGGGCAATCGCGATTCCCGGCGACCGGCCGGCCGGAGTGTTTACGGCGGGTACGGCGCAGCGTTATCTGAATATGGAGGGCTACATGGTCGGCCGCAGAGTATTGATCCTTGGAAGCGGCGACATCGGGCTGATCATGGCGCGGCGTATGACGCTGGAGGGGGCGAAGGTGCTCGCCTGCGTAGAGGTGATGCCGTATTCCGGAGGCCTGATGCGCAATATCGTTCAGTGCCTTCAGGATTACGATATTCCGCTTTATCTTTCCCATACGATTACGAATGTGGAGGGGCGCGGCCGCGTAAAGCGAGCTACCGTTTGCAAGGTGGACGAAAAGCGCCGCCCGATCCCCGGAACGGAGATGTACTTCGATTGTGACACCATTCTGCTTTCGGTCGGTCTGATCCCAGAAAACGAATTGACGCGTGCGGCGGGCATTGCGATCGATCCGCGTACGAATGGGGCGGTCGTGTATGAAAACATGGAGACTTCGCTGCCGGGCGTGTTTGCCTGCGGCAATGTGGCGCATGTGCATGATCTGGTCGATTTTGTAACTGCAGAAAGCATGCGCGCCGGCAAAGCCGCCGCCTGCTTTGCTGCAGAAGGCAGCGCGCCGGAGTCTGCCGTAACGGAATTGAAAAACGGCGACGGCGTAAGCTACACGGTTCCGCAGCATATTCGTCCCGAACGCATTGAAAAAGCGGCAGACATATTCTTCCGGGTGAACCGCATCTGCGGTAAAAGCGAGATCGTCGTCAGCGACGGCGAACGTAAGCTCTGTGCGTTTCCGCGCGAGCACCTTGCCCCGGGAGAAATGGAACACATTTTACTGCCGCGCAAGCTGCTCGGTGAGAACCCGCCGACACAGCTGACTGTTTCCATCTGCGAAAAACAGGCGTAAGGGAGGTTTTTTTGATGAAAGAACTGGTTTGCATCGTTTGCCCCAAGGGCTGCCGGCTGCACGTGGACGAACAAAACGGCTTTGCCGTTACCGGAAACAGCTGCCCGCGCGGTGAAGAATACGGCAGGAACGAACTGAAGAACCCAACGCGCGTGCTGACCAGCACCGTGAAGATTTCCGGTGCGCTGCACAGTCGCTGCCCCG
>JAHZES010000039.1:5674-14144 GCA_019421725.1 Clostridiales bacterium
AAACAGACCGCCCGATCGCCAAGGGAAAGCTGTTCGATGCCATGCGGGAAGTTGCTGCGGTCCGGCTGCAGGCTCCCGTTGCGGTGGGAGAAATCGTGGTGGACAACATTGCGGGAACCGGAGCAAATCTGGTGGCCGCCAAAAACGTTAAAAAGCTTTGAGGGTTTGTCCGTTTGAAAAAATAAAAGGCGTTCCTTTCGGGTTTACCCGGAAGGAACGCCTTTTTAAATGGATGGTCGTTAAGCCTTTGCGTTTTCCCAAGCCTCTTCTTCAAACTGCTTGGTATAAAGATCGTAATAATAACCCTTTTGACGCAGCAGGCGGACGACCAGGATCAGGTCAGCCTTGCGGATGGTGGAGAGTCGGTGCGCAATAATAAAACTGGTGCGGCCAGTCAGCAGGTGCGAGATCGCGTTCTGAATCAGCTGCTCGGTTTCGGTATCGACCGAGGAGGTCGCCTCGTCCAGAATGAAGATCGAGGGATCGGCAAGCACTGCGCGCGCAAAGGAGATCATCTGCTTTTCGCCGGTGGAAAGGCGGTCGCCGCCTTCGCCAACGTCGCTCTCGTACCCTTTTTCAAGTCTGTTTACGATACGGTCGGCGGAAACCATTTTTGCGGCTGCCTCAACTTCTTCATCGGTCGCGTCCAGCCTGCCGTAACGGATGTTTTCCCGAACAGAGCCGGAAAACAGATGGGGATTTTGCAGCACATAGCCAATATTGCTGTGTAGCCAAAGCTGCGAACGCTCGCGGTAGTCACGTCCGTCGATCAGAACCTGGCCGCTCGTCGGCTCAAAAAAGCGGCATGCAATATTGACAATGGTAGATTTTCCGGCGCCTGTTTCGCCGACGATGGCAATCGTGCTTCCCTGCGGGACCTTCAGGCTGAAATGCTCCAGCACGTTTTCGCCGCCGTCAGGGTAACGGAAGGTAACGTCGCGAAATTCCAGGTCGCCATGCAGAGGTTCCCAATTTTCCTTTTTCGGATGAAATGCATCGCCGTATTTTTCGATCACTTCGGGGGTGTCGGTAACGTTCGGTTTTTCCTCCAGAAGATCTGTCACGCGTTCGATCGACGCCTGCATGGAAATAAAATCGGCAAAAATGCGTGCCAGCTGCTGAATCGGTTCAAAAATGCCGAGCGCGTAAGAAATAAAGGCCGAAAGCGTGCCGAACTGCATCAGCCCCTGCTGGTTCAGGTAACCTCCGCGTGCCAGCACGATCGCGGTTGCCAGCGAACCGCAGAACAGCACGATCGGCACAAAGCTTGCCGAAAGCATGGCCGCGCGTACCGAAGAACGGTACATGCCTTTTGTCAGCTTTTGAAACGAACGGCAGTTTTCTTCTTCAATGACCAGAACCTTGCTGGTGCGCGCGCCGCCGATGCCTTCATTGAACGCGCCGGTGATTTTGGAGTTTGCCGCGCGGATCTCACGGTTTGCCTTCAGGATCTTGCCTTGAAAAAACACAGTGGCGACGGCGATCAGCGGCACGATCAGCATGATCAGCAGGGCGAGCTTCCAATTGAGCGCCAGCATAATGCCGAACACGCCGAGCACGTACAGACCGCTCCAAAAGATATCTACCAGGCTCCACGCCGCCATGCTTGCAATTTTGCTGGTATCGCTCATGGTGCGCGCCATCATGTAGCCAACGGGTGTGGCGTTGTAATAATTAAAGCTCAGCTCCTGCAGATGTACAAAGAGCGCGCGCTTCATGTCGCGCCCAAGGAACATCTCCACGTAGGTTGCCGTGTAGGAAAAAACCACCACGGTAAACACCTGGAACAGAATGCTTACCAGATAAACCGCCGCAAACGGCCAGATTCCTTCCATGGTGCCCGGCTCAATAAACGTGTCGATCGCATACCGCAGAAAAAGCGGATTGACTATGTCGATGGCGGCGGTAAGTATCATCATAAACACAACGGTAAACATGCGCCACTTATACGGTTTTAAAAACGGAAGCAGCTTTGCCCAGATTTTCAAATCGAACGATTTATTGTACACTTGCTCTTCATACGCCAAGAGAGCTCACCTCTTTTCCGGAATCGGAGCCCTGCTCTGCAGCGGAGGGCCCGTCGTCCACACTGTTCTGAATCTGCCAGATGCGGCGGTAGATACCGTCCTGAGCGCAAAGCTCGTCGTGCGTGCCCTGCTGTGCAACACGCCCGTTTTCAAGCACGATAATGCAGTCGGCATGCTGAATCGTTGTAATGCGGTGCGAGATCAGAATAACGGAGGAATCCGACATGTCGGTTTTCAGCGCCGCGCGGATCTTCGCGTCGGTCTCGGCGTCAACGGCGGAAAGCGAATCGTCAAACACCTTGATCGGGGTCTGTTCCATCAGCATCCGTGCAATGGCAACGCGCTGCTTCTGCCCGCCGGAAAGCGTCACGCCGCGCTCGCCGACGACCGTGTCGTAGCCGTCCGGGAATTCCTGAATTGCATCGTCTACCGCGGCAATTTTTGCGGCGGCGCGAATTTCCTCCAGCGGACGCCCCGGATGGGCTGCGGCAATGTTTTCCTGAATCGTTTTGGAAAACAGGAACGGCTCCTGCAGCACAAGACCGACGTTTTTGCGGACGTGGCTCAGGCGCATTTCGCGCAGGTCAACGCCGCCGACGGTGATCTTGCCGTTGCCGGGCGCAATATCGTAAAGCCGCGCCAGCAAATAGGTCAGCGTCGATTTTCCGCTGCCCGTTCCGCCCAGAATGCCTACCGTTTTGCCGGCCGGAACAGTAAAGCTGACATTGTGCAGCAGCTCCGGCGTTCCCTCGTAACCGAACGAAACGTTGTCAAACACAATATCGCCGTGCATATCGGGGGTCAAACCGTTGGGGTCTTCGGTTTCTTCCTTTGCGTTGAGAATTTCGCGCAGCCGGTCAATGGAAACGCTCATTTTGCTCATATCGCCAAGGATTCTGCCAAGGTTGCGGATAGGCCACGCCATCATGGAATTATAGGAAACAAAGACGGTGAATTGGCCCAATGTCAGTCTTCCTTCAACGGCCTCGCGTGTGCCGAGAAGAATAATGACCAGAATCTGCAGCGCGGTGACAAAATCGCCAATGCCCCAATAAGGCCCCAGCAGCTTGCCGAGCTTGACCCAAAGAGCGGCAAAGCGGTTATTCTTTTTGTCAAAGTTTTCTACTTCGTAAGCCTCGCGCCCAAACGCCCGCACCACGCGAACACCGGTGAAATTTTCCTGGACCGTTGCGGAAAGCGAACCCTCGGCTTCGTCTGCCGTAAGGAACCGGCGGGAAATCAGGTTAAAGAACACGCCGGAATAAATCATCACGACAGGAATAAATGCAATGGAGACCCAGGTCAGAAAGCTGCTCATGGTAAACATCCAGCTGATCGCCACCGCAACCAGCACAATGGTACGGAACATTTCCACCAATTGGCCAGAAAGAAAATTCCGCAGCATTTCCACATCGGAGGTGCAGCGCTGAATAATATCGCCGGTTTGAATGGAAACATGCCACTGGTACGGCAGCCGCTGAATGTGGCTGAATAAGCGGTTGCGCAGCCGTTCCAGCACTCCTTCGCACCCCTTTGACATGGAAAGGCGGCAAAAGAACGTTGCTCCACCTGCCAAAATGGAAAACACTACGGCCGCAGCCGCGCAGATGATCAGGTTATGCACCAAATAGTCGCGCCCGCCGATGGAATTGATCCATTGCACCATAAATTCCGGCAGGTCGAACGGCTGGCTGTCCAGAACGGAGTCTACCGTTACACGGATAGCCTGCGGGGTTAAAAAGTTGAATACGACCGAAAGCACCGTTCCTACGGCTGCCGCAAACATCCAGCCCCATGAGCCGCGCATGGCCTGCAGCATAAAGCCCGTGCGGCTTAACGGCTTTGGCGGCGTTTTTGTTTTCGCCTGCTTCATGAAATCCCTCCTGTCTCAATCGTTCTTCATTTTTTTGGCTCCGGATACGCGGTGCACCGAAACCTTTGCCGAAGGAGCGGCCTGCTGCAGGGTGTTCAGCCGTGCGCAATGGCGGCAGATCAGGGAATCGGCAGCATCTGCGCCGGTTTCCTGCGGCACGGTCACCAGAATTCCTTCGGTGCTGCTCCAGCAAAACACCAGCCGCAGCGCCGCGGCCTCCAGCTCGTAGCAAAAACTTTTTTCCGGGTGCGGCCTCAGTTCGCCGTGCAGCTCGGACTGAATGCTTCGCAGCAATTCAATAAACGGGTCTATCGACTGTGCGGCGGCTTCGTGCTTTACGGCGATCTGCCGCCGGTCGTTCATCGCAAGTGCCTGATACATTTGCATAAATCCTCCCTTTCTCTTTTCCTGTGCAGCAACAGAAAAAGAGCCGCTCAAACCTTTGCAGGCAAGCGGCTCTTTGCAATTCCAGACCAAAGGAAGCGTGCGGTCAACAACTCCGCACACAGGGACCTTCTGCTGAAAAAACAGGGCAAAACCGCCAGGCACTGCCGTACAAACGAGCATGGTTCACGGACATTCCCGTAAGGTTATTTGGCAATCTGGACATCATTCTGCCCCCTTTCTGTTTCTCTTGTGCAGTGATAAGGTGCTGCATGATTTTGATTATAACACACCTGTTTTCCAAATTGCAATAGCAAAAAGAAAAAGGAATATCAGGAACGATTATGAACGGGCGGCAATTTCTTCATTGACGCGGTTGCGCAGGCGAATAAGATATTCGGCGGATTTCGGATACGCCTTAAACGTGATCGGTTCGGCCAGCTCGCCTTCGATCAGGTGCATTACAAAATCGCGTCCGGCGAGTGTTTCCAGCTTCTGCAGTGCGCGCAGGTCGGTCATTGCTTCGTACATGGCCATCAGACGCAGAGATTCTTCCGCCTTTCCGCCCTTGCCGGGGTAAACTACAAAGGCGTCTCCGGAGGGAAACGCGCCGCCGGCATCGGTTACGACGTAAGGATTGATGTGTTCCAGAGAGTACTGGGTATTATAAAAATTAAAGCCCCATTGCAAAAAGCCCTGAATGCGGAATTTGTAAAGCTGAACGCCGAGCACGCGCGTGCGCGCAAGCGGCATGGAGAAAAAGCGGTTGCTGACCTGCTGCATCTGGCCCGTGCAGTAATAGGTCCAAAGCGGGTCGGTGTTGTGCTCCAGGAACGGTTCAATGTGGTTGCTGGCGCAAACGGGCGTTTCAACAGCGCCGGTGGAATAAAAATCATAATCGGAAAGCGCATCCATCATATGAAAGCCCTTCAGGAAGGGCGCGGCCAGCCTTTGCGCGGCCCTGTAATCCTCCAGCTGGTCAAGGTGAGGTTCGTCGGAAATATGGAAATAACAGCGCTCGGCAATTCCCCATTCGCGCAGCTTTTCCGTCAGCGCGGGCAGATAGCAGGAAAGAAAGTATGCATAGGCTTCTCCAGTAGAGGGCGTATCCCAGCCGAAAATGCGTTTGTATTCGCCGTCCGCCGTTGCCATCACCTTTGGCGCGGCCTTTGCGCCCCATTGTGTAAACAGGTGCGCAATCTCAAAGTAACGAATGCCGCACTTTTCGCAAAGCCGGACCCAACGGTGCAGCTTCTCAAAACCGAAGGAGTATTTTCCGTCCGTCAGAGTGACGTCCACCAGCTGGACGGTGGTGCGTTCTCCGCCGATCATCGTGTCGAGCGGCTGGGTAAACGTCGGCGTCAGGATCATGTTGATCCCGCGGGAGGCCGCTGTGCGGAGAAAGCTTTCCAGAATGCTCCAATGCTCTTCGGAAAAAGCGGGAACCTGATAATAGTCGGCCAGGCAGTCGGAATGAAACCATTCCGTATGAATCAGCGTTTGTTCGGGCAGCTCCGCTGCAAATACCGTTATATCCGTCTGTGCCGAAACAGACTCCACCGCGGCCTCTCCCGGTTCAGGCAATTGCTCGACCGTGACCGCAACGGGGTATTTGCCGGCAGGAGTATCTGCAGAGGTTTCCACGTCGATCCAGAACGCTTTCCACCAGAGGTTGGCACGGAACTCGCCGCTGCATGCCATTTCCCGCAGAATATCCGGGAAAAGGCCGGGGGCTGTGCGCTCATAATTGTCGTCCAGCAGCGTCGGGTGGCAGGGGTACGTCGAAGGCGCCGCAACGACCTCCCGCAGGCGAACGGAAACGCCGGGCTTTGACGACACCGCGATCTTTGCCTTGCCTGCGGCTCCGCAGAGCCGTACGGCGGCCTGAAAGGAGACGGTTTCGCCGCGCAACGCCGTCAGCTTGGCGCATTCCGGCTTTGCCTGAGGTTCTTCGTCCGGAAACACACGGCACAGCGAGCTGACAAGCTTGAGTTGATAACGGTTTTCCATGGGTGACTCCTCCTTAAGTAATGATAACACTTGAGACTGCTTTCTCTTCAGGCCGGATTTGTGCGCATCGAGCCCCGGAAAACAGGATTTCTCAAAACACGGGGGAAGCTTTTTACTTTAAATTTCATTATATCGTCCGCACGGCGGGCCCGCAAGGTAGGAATTGCGTAACAACATGGACAAAACGCCGGAAAAAGAAAAAAGGCAATATTGTGCGCATCTGGAGCAAGATTTTTTCTTTTGTTTTGCGCGCAAAGCTTTATAATGATGCTAAGGGCGGCTCTTTTTCCCGAGAGGCCGCAAATAACGCAGGAATGAAAGGATGTTTTGCAATGGCAAAAATTAAGGTCGGCATCATCGGCGTGGGCAACATTGCCGAATGCCACATCAACGGCTATCTGCACAACCCGGATGTGGAGCTTTACGCGTTTTGTGATATCAACGAAAAGCGTCTGAAGGCAAAGGGCGAAAAGTACGGCGTGACGCGCCTGTTTACCGATAAGGACGAAATGCTCAAGCTGAAAGAGATCGACGCAGTGAGCGTTTGCACCTGGAACGCGGCGCATGCGGAATGCAGCATTGCGGCGCTGAATGCCGGTAAAAATGTGCTGTGTGAAAAGCCGATGGCCATGAACGCGGAGCAGGCGCTTGCGATGCAGGCGGCGGCAGAAAAGAGCGGAAAGCTTCTGATGATCGGCTTTGTTCGCCGTTATGGAAACGACTGCAAAATTCTGAAAGACTTTATTGACAACGGTTATATGGGCGATATTTACTACACCAAAGCGACTTATCTTCGCCACAACGGATGCCCCGGCGGTTGGTTTGGCGACAAATCCCGTTCCGGCGGCGGCCCGTTGATCGACCTTGGCGTTCATGTCATCGACCTGACCCGTTACCTGGCGGGCTGCCCGAAGCCGGTTTCCGTCTTCGGCGCAACGTTCAACAAGCTGGGCAACCGTCCCGGCATTAAAAAGGATCCCGGCTTCTACCGCGCTTCCGACACGGGCAAGGATATTTTTGACGTTGAGGATTTTGCTTCTGCGATGGTTCGCTATGACAACGGAATGGTGCTTTCTATTGAGGCGGCGTTCAGCCTGAACCTGAAATCGGATACCGGTACCATTGAGCTGTTTGGTACCAAAGCGGGCGCAAAGCTTTCGCCGGAGCTTGAGATTTTCACAAACATGAACGGGTATATGACGAATGTTCAGCTGACGATGCCGACGGCGCTTTCGTTTGAGGGATTGTTCGAAAACGAGATCAACCACTATATCGATTGCGTGAAAAACGGAACGGAATGCGTTTCTCCTGCAAAGGACGGCGTGATGCTGATGAAGATCCTTGACGCGATCTACGAATCCGGCCGTACCGGCCATGAGGTCATGATCGAAGCCTGATAACTCTTTCTTTAAAAAACCGGAAACGGCTTCAAAGCAGCGGCAAATGCCCATGCTTTGAAGCCGTTTTTTGTTTGACGGACCGTTCACCCTGAAGCACTCGTAAGCCGACGCTGCAGGATTGCCGGAATCTCCTCCGGTTTCCTGTTCAGCACAAAGGCAAATTCGTTGCAGAGCAGCCGGTCGGCCTCGCGGAAAAAGCGTTCGTCGCTCTGATGGAGCCGTTTTCCCTTGGCGAGCCGTTCCTGCTGCCGGTCATAAAGCGTTTTTACCAGCCGGATTATGTCGATTCGGTTTCCTTCGGTAAGAATCTTTTGGAACAGCGTACGCCGTTCGGTTTCGTCGTCTGTCCAGATCGGCTGCTGGCCGGGCATGGAATCCACCAGCTGTTCCAGCTCTGCGCGCGTCAAAACTCTGTGCAGCCACGCCGTAAGCTGTCGGTTGCTCAGCGGAACGAACACGGTGGAGCTTTGCTGGAAAACCGGCTTTAGAACGTAATATAGCAGCCGGTTCTCTCCAATCTGTTGTTCTGTTGTCCCTGTAATCTGACAAACACCGTAGGTACCATACATAACATATTCGCCGTTTTGGAATAAATCTGCCATCCGAATCCTTCCCTTCCTCTGGTTTTCACAGACTACGCGCAGAGTTTTGTTTCGAAATCAACTATCTGTAATCTTTTTGCTTTTTTTTCAGCAGTAAAAAATACTCTTTTCAGCGCAGTGCATGCTGAAACCGTGCAGATACATAAAATATTTCTTATTTATTATACCTCTTCT